>JAQBNX010000189.1 GCA_028288385.1 Spirosoma sp. | reverse complement strand
CCCCTTTATTACTTCATAGTCAGACAGGGTGCCGTCTGTATTGACGGTAAAACTAATGAACACCTTACCCTGCACTCCCGCTTTCTGGGCACTAACCGGATAGGTCAGGTTGCTACTCAGGAACTGTCCCAGCCCACTCATACCGCCCGGAAACTCGAATTGTTGCTCGGCTACAACATAGCGTATCGTGTCAGAACCGGCTTTCAGCGCCTTGCCACCCGTAGATGTACCCTTTTCGTACCGTTCTTCGTAAAAATAGGAGCCGTCAGCGTATCGGCCCGTCCAGGTGCCCTGCTTGAAGCCGTCTGCATAAAGGCCCTGCTCAACGAATGCTGTCTGCCTGGTTGTGTCACCATATGACTTCCGTATGCCTCTATAAATTGCCTGGCCGTTACCGCCCCGTACCAGTTGGGTGCCGGTGCTGTCCCAGAGTGCCATAATTTGCGGTCGTGTGTGAGCCAGCACGGGATCTGCTGGGTCTATAACCCGAATTTGTTTGATTTGGCCATTCATATACCACGAGGTGATGGCTTGCTTTCCATCCACTTCAGAGGTTCGCGTGGCTACTAAACCATTTGGGTAATAGGTTAAAGATGGCCCCTTGCTACGGCCATTTTCATGATAAATCCTGCTGACAATTGCCCCCGTGTCGTCCAGGCTATACACCATACCCTGCCACTGTTTATGCCCGTTCTCGTAGCCAATCTGGTAGATGGTTTTCCTTTCCAGACCGCGTTGTTTGATTTCATTCTTGACCAACGGGTTTCGGTAGTCTTCTTTCCAATTCGACCCCTTCCCTTTATAAACAATAATGTCGCCTGTGGGCAATCCATTCGTATCCACCGGGGCTACCTGTTTATAACGCGCCTGGTCACTGCCTTCGGCAACGGGTTTTTGGTTGGCATCGAAATAGCTGATATGAGCACCATCGACGTATAGAAATGGTTCGTTGGGTTTGAACAGGATTGGAATGTTCACCTGCTGCCGAACGGATTTACCTCCCTTACGTGCTGGTTTCCACGCATTGAAGAGCCTGAACGCCCGTACAGCTTCGCGATCAAGTTCAGGAAATTTGCCCGGTATGGCTTTCACATTCGAGACCTGACCGTTGGGTTCTACAATAGCGCTCACTACGGATCGACCACTCACACCCTTGGATTCGAACGGGATAGGTTTACGAAGGTTAGTTTCCAGAAACGTGCCGAGCAGATAAGCCATGCCACCCTGCGGTTGAGCGGCACTATCGGCTTCAAAATCCTGATAAACGGTGTCCTGACTAAAAGCAGACAGGCAACCTATGAAGAGGTAAACGAAAAGGAGGTATTTCATGTGGTGTGGCAGGTAGCGAATGTTCAGTAAAGAAGAAAAGCGGTTCGTTCATTGTCAAGTGATGCCCGCAACAATAATCAGAATACGGCTGCATCTTTATCGTTGCCACACAGGCAGTTGGCTGCAGTGGAGGGTAGATGGGGGCGCAAACTCACTTATTAGACCGGCATCATTGGCTATCTATCGAACTCATTCTGAACCACTATTATGACCGAATTTAATCTTAAACGAGTTAAGGCACATTGGGCGTTGTTGCTTGTAGTCGGTTGTGCAAGCATCGCGCTGACGGTTAAGGAGCCAATTGGCGTGGGTGCTCAGGCACCCAAAGGGGCCGAAGTTCTGTTTGATGGGTCGCGTAAAATGCTCGACGAAAAGTGGACCTACTGGCAGGGACCCCGGTTGGCCGCTACATTGCCCATTAAGTGGGCCATCGAGAAAGACCCGGCTGGTACCGGCACCGTTATGAATACAAACGACCCCGCAGCGGCAGGTGGTAAATACGGCGCTGCCGACATCGTAACCAAAGAAGCATTTCGTGACTTCCGGCTGCATGTCGAGTTCTATGTCAGTAAGCCGGGTGGCAACAGTGGCGTATATCTTCAAAATCGCTACGAGGTGCAGATATTCGACGGCGATACCACTTCGCATGGTCTGGGGGCCATCATCAACGAATCGAAGTCACCCTATAAATACTATACCGGTCCGGGCAAATGGAACGCCTATGACATCCAGTTCCGGGCGGCCAGGTTTCAGGATGGCAAACGAACCGAACCAGCCATGGCGACCATATACCTCAACGGTACTAAAGTTCATACCAACCAAACCATCAGTCAGGTATGGGGTGGGCCAAACTCGGGCATCGACGGTGGCAATGATGGGGGCAAAGGTGTTACGGACACTCCCGGTGGCATTAAGCTACAGGCTGAAGGCCACGACGTACTTTACCGCAATATCTGGATTACTAAATTAGATCTGAAACAGGCAAATACGGACTTTTAAGCCTGACCTGTCATAACGACCTGACTGGTTACGTAGTAGTCAGTCAAACGTTCCGAATGGATAAGCAACTGGAAAGTCGGCGAACATTTTTAAAAACGGCGGTTGTTGGCCTTCCGCTTGCGGGAGCCATGCACCCGGCGTCAATGGCTGCGGTAGATGCGAAAAAGCAACGAACCAATAGGCTTAGTTGCAACCTCTACTCGTTCAACGAGCCCTTGGCAAGCGGGCAAATGACACTTGACCAGGTCTTAACCTTCTGCGCCGATCTAGGCTTCGATGCCGTTGACCCAACAGCCTACTACTTTCCCAATTACCCCGCGCTGCCTGATGATAGCTATGTGTATCAGATCAAACGCCATGCATTTCGGCTGGGGCTCGATATTAGTGGGACGGGGGTACGTAATGATTTTACGCTACCCGATCCGACCCGCCGAAAAGCCGAAGTAGAACTCGTCAGGCAGTGGATTGGGGTTGCCGTCCGATTAGGTGCCCCGGTTATCCGTGTTTTTGCCGGTCTAGGCAAAGAGTTGCCGGCTGGCCATAACCGGGACGAAGCTACGGGCTGGATTGTCGATGCCATTCGGGAATGCGCCGGCTATGGCGCTAAACAGGGTGTGATGATTGTCTTACAGAACCACGCCGATTTTATCCAGACCGCCGACCATATTCTAGAGATTATACGTGGCGTCAACTCCGACTGGCTGGCGGTCAATCTGGACATTGGCAGCTTTAAAACGGGTGACCCTTATCGTCAGATTGCCCAAGTGGCTCCCTATGCCGCAACCTGGCAGATTAAAGAGAACCTGTTTGTCGATGGGCAGGAAAGAGAAACCGATTTGGGTAAAATTGCCCGTATCGTGCGGGAGTCTGGCTATAGGGGGTATTTACCCATTGAAACGCTTGGCAAGGGCGACCCGCGGGTGAAAGTGCCTGCGTTTTACGAAAAAGTGAAAAATGCCCTGGCAAACACTGATTAACAGGGCATTTAATAGGTGGCATTTGCGAAAAAATTGTTTTATTTGTAGTGCTCCAACTACATGTTGACGAATACACACTCGATAGTCCTACTCTATGAAGAACAATGAACAGGTGCCTGCTGACGAAACAAGCGGCAGTTCCCGGCGATCGTTTCTGAAAACCCTTGGTGTAGTAGCAGCTACGGCGCCCACCGCCCTGGTCGATACAAAGGCAGCGGGCGTTGCTTCTCCGCAATACCTCAACTTAATAAAAAACCACGCCAGCACATCGGCTAATGGCAAAGTGCGCATTGGTCTCATCGGTACCGGAGGCATGGGTATCGGCGATACACAAACGGCCCTGATGGTCGACGGTATTGAGATGGTGGCCGCCTGCGACCTGTATGATGGCCGCCTGCGCCGGGCCAAAGAGCTTTGGGGCGATGGGCTCATCGTAACCAAAGACTACCGCCAGCTGCTGGAACGCAATGACATCGATGCCGTAATCAACGCGACAACGGACCACTGGCATGAGAAAATCTCATCGGACGCCCTGCGCAAAGGCAAGCACGTATACTGCGAAAAGCCGATGGTGCAAAAGGTAGATGATGGACATACGCTCATAAAAGTTGCCAAAGAGACCGGTAAAGTATTCCAGGTAGGCAGCCAGTTTGCCTCATCAATCATTGTTGCCAAAGCAAGGGAGTTACTGAAAGCAGGTGACATTGGCGAACTGGTATTTGCTGAAGCCCAATATGACCGCCATAGCGCCATG
>JAQBNX010000186.1 GCA_028288385.1 Spirosoma sp. | reverse complement strand
CCGCCAGCTTCGTTCGGTGGCTGGCGTGGCCGACGTAGAGGCCTGTGGCGGACGCGAAAAATCATACGAGAACCGGGTCAACCCAACCAAGCTGGCCAAGAATGACATCACGCCACTTGAGGTGTACCAGGCCGTTACACGAAGCAATATTAACGTGGGGGGCGACGTAATTGAGCGCAATGGCCAGGCCTACGTAGTACGTGGGTTGGGCCTGCTGGGTTCAGTAACGGATATTGAAAACCTGCTGATTGAGGATTTAGGGGGCAACCCTGTGCTGGTTCGGGACGTAGCGGACGTGGCCATAGCAAACCTGCCGCGCGTGGGTCAGGTGGGACTGAATACCAACGACGACGTAGTGGAAGGCATTGTGGTCATGCGGAAGGGTGAAAACCCAAGTGAAGTGCTGGAGCGGGTGAAGGACAAAATAGATGACCTAAATAACCGTGTGCTGCCGTCTGATGTAAAGATGGTTACCTTTTATGACCGCGACAACCTGATTAGTTTTTGTACCAAAACGGTGCTGCATAACTTGGCCGAAGGCATTCTTTTCGTGACGGTAATTGTGTTTCTGTTCATGGCCGACTGGCGCACCACGGTGATTGTGTCGATTATTATCCCGCTGGCGCTGCTGTTTGCTTTCATGTGTCTCAAACTACGGGGCATGTCGGCCAACTTGCTATCCATGGGTGCGGTTGATTTTGGCATCATCATCGACGGTGCCGTTGTCATGGTGGAGGGTATTTTTGTGACCCTCGATCACCTGGCTCATAAAAACGGCATGGCGCGATACAACCGCATGGCAAAGCTCGGCCTGATCAGAAAAACCGGAGGCAACCTGGGCAAGGCGGTGTTCTTCTCCAAACTTATCATCATCACAGCCCTGCTGCCCATCTTCTCCTTTCAGAAAGTGGAGGGCAAAATGTTCTCCCCGCTGGCCTGGACACTGGGCTTCGCATTATTAGGTGCGTTGCTGTTCACACTCACACTGGTGCCGGTTTTATGCTCAATTCTGCTCAAGAAGAACGTTCGGGAGAAGAACAACCCCATTGTGAACTTCTTTGACCGGGTTGTTATGAGCGGCTTTGGCTGGTGTTACGCCCATCGGCGTCTAAGCCTGCTTGCCGCAGTGGCGTTTATGGCCCTAACATTTTTCTCCGCCACGCTGCTGGGCTCAGAGTTTTTGCCTCAATTAAACGAGGGCGCCCTTTGGGTAGAGGCCAAGCTGCCCATGAGCAGTTCGCTCAACGAGACGGTAAAAATGGTTAGGGTATTACGGAGCAAGTTGCAGGAGTTTCCCGAAGTGAACGGCGTATTGTCGCAAACGGGACGTTCTAACGACGGCACTGATCCATCGGGGTTTTACTACGTGCAGATGCAGGTAAACTTAAAACCCAAAGACGAATGGCCTGAACATAAGAGCGGACACAAACTCACTACGGATCAGTTGATTGAGGAGATGGACGCTAAACTGAAGCAATTTCAGGGCATTAATTACAACTACTCACAGCCCATTATTGATAACGTAGCCGAGGCCGTGGCGGGCATGAATGCCAGTAACGCGGTAAAAATATTTGGCGATGACCTCAACACGCTCAATGACCTCTCTAACCAGGTAATTGGTGCCATTCGGAACGTACCTGGTATCAAGGACGTAGGCATCCTGCGAAACGTGGGACAGCCCGAAATCAGTGTTTTGTTTGACGACCGAAAAATGGCCCTTTACGGCGTTTCAACAGCCGATGCGCAGGCCGTCATCGAAATGGCGATTGGTGGTAAAACGGCGTCTATCTTATACGAAGGCGAACGTAAATTCGACATTCGGGTGCGCTACGGCGAAACGTATCGCCGGTCGGAGGAGGATATCATGCGGCTGATGGTACCTACGTTGCGGGGCACCAAAATCCCACTGCGCGAAATTGCCACCATTCGGGAAGTAACCGGTCCGGCGTTTGTCTATCGCGACAACAACAAGCGTTTCATTGGGGTCAAATTCTCCGTTCGTGAGCGTGACCTGGGCAGCACCATTGCCGACGCCCAAGATCGGGTGAACAAGGTTCTTAAGAAGCTACCCAAGGGTTACTCCGTAAACTGGACGGGTGAGTTTGAGAATCAGGTACGCGCTACGCATCGCCTGGGGCAGGTTGTACCGCTAAGTCTGGCAGCGATATTCGTTATTTTGTTTATCATGTTCGGCAATGTCAAAGATGCGGGCCTGGTGCTCATCAATGTGCCCTTCGCGCTTATTGGTGGCATTCTGGCTCTGCACATTACGGGCATGAACTTCGGCATTTCTGCGGGCGTAGGCTTTATAGCCCTGTTCGGTATCTGTGTGCAGAACGGCGTCATTCTGATATCCGTGTTTAATCAGAACCGCAAAGATCGGATGCCGCTTGATGTAGCTATTCGTGAGGGGGTCAGGTCGCGGGTCCGGCCCGTTGTGATGACCGCCATGATGGCCGCCATTGGATTACTGCCTGCGGCTATTTCGACCGGAATCGGTTCAGAAACGCAGAAACCGCTGGCCATTGTCGTCATTGGTGGGCTCATTACGGCCACCGTGCTGACGCTGCTGATCTTTCCAATTATTTACCGGATGTTTAACCGCCGGGAAC
>JAQBNX010000026.1 GCA_028288385.1 Spirosoma sp. | reverse complement strand
TGGCGAAAAAGGCGATTTATGGTTATACCCTCGTATGACCCGCACGGGTAAACCGCGCTGGCAATTGAGTGCCAGGGCTCAATTCAGACGAACCAGTTGCTGATCAGCAACTTGCAAACCCGTATCTAAACTCCGACCGCCATGACCCGTATAAATAATAACATCGCCGAGATCTTCATCATCTTCATAACCGCCAGACAACACAATCGAATCTGCCCCTTCCGTTTGTGAACCGCTGATTCCGGCCTGCAAGGGCCGGTGAATACCGTAGTTAGACAAGAAGTATCGGTTTTCAAATTCGCTACCTTCCGGAATACCTGGGATATTGCCGAACACCCGTTTTGCCATAGCCTTTGTTTATATAAAATAAGAGTGTCGGAATCAGTTCCGACACTCTCGACCAATTAAAAGCTCTTGCGGGCTTACAAGCCCAGCACTTTTTTATTAAACCCTTCGTCGGCGCCCGTTCCGGCGAAGTCATCAAAGGCGCGTTCGGTAACGCGGATGATGTGATCGGCAATAAACGGCGCCCCCTCGGCGGCTCCCTGTTCGGGGTGCTTGATGGCACATTCCCACTCCAGCACGGCCCAGCTATCGTAGTCATATTGCGCGAGTTTGCTGAAAATACCGGCAAAATCAACCTGACCATCACCCAGTGACCGGAAACGGCCCGCCCGCTCGACCCAACCCTGAAATCCGCCGTATACGCCCTGCTTGCCCGTTGGGTTAAACTCGGCGTCTTTTACGTGATAGGCAAAGATACGTTCGTGATAAAAGTCGATGAACTGGAGGTAGTCAAGTTGCTGCAGAACAAAGTGGCTAGGGTCGTAATTAATGCCTGCACGGGGGTGGTTGCCTACCTTGTCCAGGAACATCTCGAACGTAATGCCATCGTGCAGGTCCTCGCCCGGATGCAATTCGTAGGCCACATTCACACCCGCTTCGTCATACGCATTCAGGATGGGCAGCCACCGGTCGGCCAGTTCTTTGAAACCTGTCTCGACCAGCCCCGCCGGACGCTGCGGCCAAGGGTACACAAATGGCCAAAGCAGTGCACCCGAAAACGTAGCACTTGCCTGCAAACCGAGGTTCTTGCTGGCTTTGGCAGCCATCATAAGCTGGTCAACGGCCCAGGCCTGCTGTTCCTTTGGTTTGCCAGCCAGCTCGGCCGGTCCGAAACCATCGAACATGGCTCCGTAGGCCGGGTGAACGGCTACCAGTTGGCCTTGTAAGTGTGTACAGAGTTCGGTAATTTCTACACCAATGTCTGCCATACGTCCCTTTAATTCATCGCAGTACGTCTGGCTTTCTGAAGCTTGCTTTAGGTCGATCACGCGTGGGTCCCAGGTAGGAAGCTGAACACCCTTGTAGCCAAGATCGGCCATGTATCTGGCAATGGAATCGAGGTTGTTAAATGGCTCCTGATCGCCCATAAACTGAGCGAGAAAGATGCCGGGACCCTTCATTGTTTTCATGTTGAAGTAAGTTATGCATTAGAAAAAACCACAATGGTGATTCGGCAGAAAAAGAAAGAACACAGAAGTCGCCATTACTACGTTGCGCCATTCTATGCTCTCTTTCGCGCTTTTAACTTACACCTCTACCCACGACTGCTTCCGGTTGCTTTCCAGAATCTTCTCGCAGATCAACAACTCGCGGTAGCCGTCGGCAAAGGTTGGGAAGGTTGGGTTTTCGGGCTGCTTGCCGGCCGCAACGGCCTCGTACACCTCCCGAAAGAGTTGCTTGGACGTATCGGGGAAGCCTTCATTATGGCCGCCGGGAAACGAGATTACCGAACGCGCTTCGGGATACGCCAGCGATGGGTCGCGCATGAACGACTCGTTCGCTCCGTTGCGGTTGCCAATCCACATTTCGTTGGGCGACTCAGAGTTCCAGTGTACCGTTTTATTCGAGCCGGAAATTTCGAGTTTCATCTGGTTTTTGCGCCCTGCCGACACCTGCGACACCGTAATGACGCCCCGGTTGCCATTGTCAAACCGCAGCAGAACGTTGGCATGGTCTTCGGTATTAATGGGTACATCGGCATAATCTTCCGGCTGAAGCATTTTACCCGAATATGTCTCCACTGGCTTCAGGGGCTTTTTGCGCGTTTTGTGAATGGTGTTGAAGTCGGCCATGACAGCTACGGTTTTAAGGCCCGTTATGTACTCCAGGCTGTCCATCAAGTGCGAACCAATGTCGGCAATCGCTCTAGAATCGCCCGATTTGTCGGGTTCAAGCCGCCAGTTGTAGTCGGTGTCGTAAAAAAGCCAGTCCTGCAGATAGGAACCAATCACGCTGTACACATCGCCGAGGTCATTTTTTTCGCGCATGGTCTTCATCTGCCGGATCAGCGGATAATAGCGCAGGTTGAAATGCACGGCATTGACCAGACCGGTTTGCGCGGCCAGTTCAACCAGTTCTTTGGCTTCGTGCAGGTCTTTGGCCAGGGGTTTTTCGCATACTACGTGCTTGCCGGCCTCTAAAGCTGCCTTCGACTGGCTATAGTGCAGGAAGTTGGGCGTACAAACGTGAACAACCTGAACATCCTCCATGCGGAGCAGCTCCTCAAATGTGCACGACCGTTCAATACCGAGTTGGTCGGCTTTTTGGCGGGCAAGCTCGGGGGTTACTTCACAGAGGGCGATGACGTCTGTGTTGGGTAGGCGACGGAGGGCTTCGATGTGGGCGGGTCCGATGAATCCGGTGCCGACAACACCAATCTTAATTTTTTGCATTGGTT
>JAQBNX010000738.1 GCA_028288385.1 Spirosoma sp. | reverse complement strand
CCCACCTGATTCGTCAGCGCGATACGCTCGAGGATTTGCTGCGTGGTCAGGTTATTATTGACTTTGAAGAAGTCGTAACAGATAGAGTATAAACACAGCGGCCACCTACGTTGCATGGCCTATGCAGGGAGCCCTGTGTTAAGTATAAACCCTCCGCCCGGCCATGACTTATAACACTATACAGTGGCCAAAGCGGTAAAAAAGATTAAACAATGGGAAGAGCGTTTGAATACCGGAAAGCGCGGAAAATGAAGCGGTGGGGCCAGATGGCCAAGACCTTTACCCGCATTGGCAAAGACATCGTAATGGCCGTCAAGAGCGGTGGCCCCGACCCCGACTCCAATGGCCGGTTGCGGGCTATTATCCAAAATGCCAAAGCGGCCAACATGCCGAAGGAAAACGTGGATCGGGCCATAAAAAAGGCGTCGTCCAAAGAACAGGAGGATTATAAGGAGATCGTTTACGAAGCCTATGCCCCGCACGGCATTGCGTTGGTTATTGAAACGGCGACGGATAACCACAACCGCACCGTTGCCAACGTCCGCAGTTACCTCAACAAATTGGGTGGCAGCCTTGGCACGCAGGGAATGCTCGATTTTATGTTCGACCGTAAGTCGGTGTTTCGTATTCCGGCTGAAGGCGTCGACCCCGACGAACTCGAACTCGAACTAATTGACGTGGGTGGCGATGAACTTGAATTCGATGAAGAAGCGAATCAGTACGTCATCTACGGCGAATTCACGGCGTTCGGGTCGGTACAGAAGTTTTTGGAAGAAAAAGGCTTCGAGATTAAACAGGCCGAATTCGAGCGGATTCCGAACGATTACAAGGAGCTAACCGACGAGGAAGCGGCTGACGTAGAGAAACTCATCGAACGCATTGAAGAGGATGACGATGTGCAGGTAGTGTATCACAATATGAAGTGATACGTAGTGCTTACCAACAAAAAAGGCCTGCTCGCGAGAAGGCCTTTTTTGTTGGAGTAAATCTATAAGACGGGTTCACCCATAGTCTAATAACTTTATCGTTGTGACACGGTGTCTCTAAGGATCTGGACCCAGCCCTTGATGAGCTGAGGAGGAGAGCCCCGCTCCAGCAGACTGAAGTGCACACTGGCCTGGTAGTAGTAGAGGCCACTGGGCAGCTCCGCCCCGTCACTGCTGCGCCCGTCCCAGGACAAGCTAGAACCACTGCCTTCATACACCTTCACCCCCCACCGGTTGTAGACCACAAAGCCTACCTGCTCGACAAAGGCCGGGCACCGAAGCGGCACAAACACATCGTTCTTGCCATCCCCGTTGGGGGTGAACACGTTGGGCAGGGCGAACTGAGGGCAGGCCTGGTTGCAGACTATATTCGAGGGCGCACTCTCGATGCCCCGGCTGCTGACAGCCGTTACGTAGTAGCAGCCCGACACCGTAGTCAGGCTGGTGTGGGCAAAGCTGGTGGTAGGAGCCGCCACACTGGCAATCAGTTTGAGCGAGTCCCCCCCGTAGCGGGCATAGTAGATGCGGTAGGTGGTGATGGCTACCTGGTCACAGGCCCCGCCCGTGGCCGCCCGCCAGCGCAGCTGGTTGGTGAACTGGCTCTGCTCACAAAGGCTCTCGGCACTCAGCTGAGCGCAGTTCAAAGAGTCCAGCCCCAGCCGGGGGGCACACGGCCGGGCCGTGTCAGCGGGGGTAGCGCAGATGATCTGGGAGAAGTTCAGAATGGGGCCCAGGCCCGCCAGGCGGGCCTCAGCGTAGCGGCCCCGGGTCAGCACCCGGTAGCAGTAGGCCGAGTCGGCCGACAAGGGGCCTGCCGTGTTGCCACCGGCCAGGATGCGGTCCTCACCCGTGTCGGTGTAGACGTAGGTATCAGGGCCTTTGACCGCGATGTCAGCGATGGCATCGAAGGGACCAGCCGGTCCCCTACGGCTGCGGTAGAGGGTGTGGGTCTGGTTGTCGTTGGACCAGGGCGTAGCGGCCTGCCAGCTCAGCCGCACCTGTCGCTGGGCGGGCTGGGCCGAGAGCCGCACCGAGGAGGCCGGCTCGGTGATGTCCAAACGGGTGAGCCCGGCCGTGGGGTCAGTGTAGTAGAACTCCACCCGGTAGCGGTAGGCGTTGGCCTGGGTGTTAAGGCCCCGGTCAATGTAGACCGTGTCCACTGCCCCGGGGGTCAGGCTGGTGTTGATGGTGGTGAGGGGTGTCCAGTCACTGCCCTGCAGGCCGGTGGCCCGCTGCAGGCGGTACTGGTAGGGACCACCCAGGTCCCCCGCCTGCAGGCCGATGGGCCGGCTCCAGCGCACGGTGATGCGGCCCCGCTGGGCATCGGTGGAGTCCACCGTCACCTGGGTCATGACCGGCGCCAGCAGGGGCAGGGCCAGACACACCTCCTGGGAGGCTACGCTCACCCCGCCGTTGAGAGAGCCGCTGCGGTCAGGGTACTGGGCCACCAGGCGGTAGGAGTAGCTCACCCCCCGCTGCAGGGCCGAGGTGTCGGTGTAGGTGGTCACCCCGGCCGAGACCCGTCCCACCTCGCGGTAGCCCAGGCCAGGGGGCAGGCCGGTGGTGCAGGGAGGAGGGGTGAAGGAGGTACAGCCTTCCTTGCGGTAGATGATGAGTACGGTCGAGTCACGCCCGGTTCGGGGGGCGCAGGTGTAAGCATTCCAGCTGAGCTGGATGGCCCTGCCCCGCACACTGGCCGTAGGACGGGCCGTCAGGTTCTGGACCGGGGGGCCGATCAACCGGATGCGCAGGGTCTGAAACGAGACCAGGGGCACGATGCCGCGGGCGGGCACATCGGTGACCTTGAAGGTCACATCGTAGGGGGCCTGCCGCAGCTGCTCACAGCTGGTCTGCCAGGAGAAGGTGGCCGTGCCGGGCTGCGCCAGGGGGCTGCTCAGGCTGCCACCCCCGCTCAGGCGGGCAAAGGCGGGCTGGATCAGCTCACCCGGTGGCAGGGGCTGGCCATCGGGTCCGACGTTGAAGACGCCCCCGAAGGCCGAGATGATGACGCGGTTGCCATCGGGGTCGGTGGCCGTGACGGCCTGGTTGATGAGCGTACCGGCGGTGACGCACAGGTCGGCCAGGGGCTGGATGAGGGGCCGCTTGTTGGGCTGGTCGAGGACGATGATCTGCATGTCGCGGGTGACCTCGCCGATGAGCACGCCGTTGCGCCACTCCTCGACGATGAAGGCGAAGTTGTACTGGCCTTCCTGGCCGGGGGCATCCCAGCAGAGCTGGCCCGTGCGGGCATCGATGGTGAAGGTAGGCGTGCCGCCGGTCTCGCTGGCGGTTGAGAAGCGGGTGGGGTCGAGGTAGGCCGGGATGTTACGTCCTTTGCAGCCGGTCTCCCCGGGGATGTCCTGGGGGATGCTCAAGCGGAAGGCCAGGCTGTCGCCATCGGGGTCGAAGGCGGCCGGGTTGTGGCAGAAGCGCTGACCGACGCGGGCCGAGTCGAGGGGTGGGTTGAGCAGGCGGGGTGTGGAGTTAAGGCCCAGGGCGGGGTTGATGAAGATGGTGGTGGAGACAAAGAACTTGATCTGGTCTGAACTCCCGGCAGGGGGTAGATTTTTGGTATTCTTATTTCGGTTCGGGATAGCAACCGACATCGTAAAAGCACCGGGTCCAGGGTAGGTGTGAGTGGTGCGGTAGACGTTGATCGAAGAGGTACCCCCGTTGATGAACCGCTTTGGTAAGCGCCTGACGGATTGAGACGTGCCATCACCAAAACAAATAGTATACTCCTCCGCTCCGGCCGCAGCCGCATCTCTGCCTCCTATTTCATCATAATAGGTAGTGAGTGTGACCTCATAGGTAAGGGAGGTTTCGGAGATGCGCCGGGTGGTGATCTCACCGGCCCGTACGTGGGTGGCCTGGCTCAGGGTCGGCCAAAACAGGCCGCCCAGCATCACACCCAGGAAGGCAACCAGGTAAATAAAGCGCATAAATCTCAGCTAGTTTTGAGTACAACGATGCCACCAACCAAATCTGTATTG
>JAQBNX010000130.1 GCA_028288385.1 Spirosoma sp. | reverse complement strand
CCTTCAGGCACTTCGTTGCTACGTTATGCGCTACTGTATACTGGGTTTTCTCTTGATCAGCTTTTTGGGTAAGGCTCTTCACCGGCCATTTCATCGCCTGCATACGTAACAACGTAGCGAGTATTATCCTGACGGACAGTACTCGCTACGTTGTCACGTATGCAGGACAAACTTTAATTAATCCATCGGCTGTAGGTAGCTATGACGCTGACCAATGGGCGGTCACTGGCCTTTGGTGACGCTGCGCGCCAGGATCGTGTGCGTAACGTTCGGGATAGCATTGTTCCTCTAGTCGTAACAAAACGTTAGATAATCCGGGACCGTTTTACAGAGTTGATTCTTGACTACAAGAGCAATTACCCCCTGCTGTTTCGGGTGTATGACGACGGCGTTGCTTACCGCTTCCAGACCAACTTGCCTGATTCGATAACGGTTCGCCAGGAAACAGCCCGCTTCCCGCTGGTAAACAATCCAACGGTTTACTTTCCCGCTGTTCAGAAGCGAAAAGATGCCGACCGGTTTCATACATCCTTTGAAGAGCTTTACTCAGAAGCGCCACTGAATCAAATGTCTGATACAACGCTGGCGTTCTCCCCAATTCTGGTGGCAGGAGCGACTAAAACTCCACGACTTGTCATTACCGAATCCGATCTGGAAGATTATCCCGGTAGATGATCCCCTGCCCATTTTTTCCGGCAATCCGTCGCAGGCCTATCTTGAGCCCGCTTTCATGGAGTTCCTTGGCACGATTCCGCCCGCTTTCGACGATACACAGGTGTTGGATGCGCAACTGGGCGATTACATAGTTACGGCCCAGCGCAAAGGCCATAATTGGTATATTGGCGGTATGACCGACTGGACACCCCGCGATTTGAATTTGTCCCTTCGCTTTTTAGGCGAAGGGACCTTCGAGGCTACGATTTGTTCCGACGGTATCAACGCCGACCGAAATCCGGTCGATTACCAGATTACTATGCAAATCTTTCGGGCGAGTGATCCTCTCAAGGCACACCTAGCACCCGGTGGCGGAATTGTAATTAGGTTACGTCGAAAGTAGGCAATACATTATAGCGAAATCGGAACGGCTACCATCGTAGTGTCCCAACCCATGTACATTGTGGCAGTTTTTGGGTCTTTCTTGGCAAATTGAATAGAGAAGTTTTCCAGTGGCGTTTCCGCTTTCTGTACGGGTACGGTTACACGCGCTACGTCCAGAGCTTCGTTGTAGCTGTAGGCACCCCACTGGTCAAGGTCAGAACTGAAGATAATTGTCCACTCTTTTTCGTTCGGTATGGTCAGCAAGGCATAATTGCCTGCTTTTATCTTTTTGCCACCGATGGTCACATCCTGGTAAAATTTGATCTCCGGGGCTTCATTGGCTCCAGCCCGCCACACTTTCCCGTAAGGTACTAATTTGCCGAAAATCTCACGCCCAGTCTTAAACGGCCGATTGTATACAATGCGAATCATCGCCTTGTCGGTGCCGATCTTCTCTGGGGCAAATTTGCGGTCATGGGCATAGTCATCCGGGTAGTAGGCCATATCCATGGGCGTTTTGTCGAGGCCCCGGAACGTTTGGGCATTGGCTCCAGTGAGCGCCACTAAAAGCAATCCGACTAGTAGACTAAGTTTTTTCATTGTGTTTTTAAGGATTTGTAATAGACTGCAAAGAACGAATTAATCTACACAGTTTGGTCTATAGCCGCAACGCTTAAGGCCTTATGAGCTCTGTTAGCTACCAATTGAACCAATAAGCAAAAAGTAGAATACGTAAAGACACGGGTTTTTAGCCTTGGATAGCAGAACTAGCCTAAAAATTCGCCACCTTGACCCGCATGATTCAACTCAATTCCTCGCTTCAACCGGCTGATTTATCAACAAAACTCCAGCGATTTTGGGGGATTTCTGCTAAAAAGATTCAGTTAATTGAGCAGCAGTATGACACGGCTAACGGTTCTCCCGTCTTTACAATACAAGGGCGTTACACCACGCGTGGCTGGACCGAATGGACGCAGGGTTTTCAGTTTGGCTCAGCTATTTTACAGTTTGACGCCACCGGAGACACCCAATTCCTGGAACTAGGTCGCCAAAACACACTGCACGCTATGGCCCCGCACGTAAGTCATGTGGGTGTGCATGATCACGGGTTCAATAACGTCAGCACCTATGGTAATCTGGTGCGGCTCATGCGTGAGGGAAAAATTCCTCATAATGAGTGGGAAGCTAATTTTTATGAGTTGGCCTTAAAGATTTCGGGGGCCGTACAGGCCAACCGCTGGACGCCCATCAAACGTAACGGAACTAAGAAGACTGACATCACCAGGCCTGCCGGGTTTATTCATTCGTTCAATGGACCGCACTCGCTTTTTGTCGATACCATCCGCTCGTGCCGTGCCTTAGTAGTCAGCCACTTTCTGGGTCATACGTTTCAGGGCGAAGGCGATGTTCGTATCAACTTGCTGGAACGGGCCTTGCTCCATATTGAAGCCACCGCCGATTTTTCGGTATATTACGGCGAAGGCCGGGATTCATATGATGTGTGGGGGCGCACGGCCCACGAAAGTGTGTTCAACGTTACGGATGGAAACTACCGCTGCCCAAATTCGCAGCAGGGCTATACAGGTTTCAGTACCTGGACGCGCGGCCTGGCCTGGGCTATGTGTGGTTTCGCCGAAGAACTCGAAGCCCTGGTCACCATTGCTGACGAAGAACTGGCCGGTTTTGGCGGGCGCGCAGCCCTCGAAGCAATGATGTTAAAGGCAGCGCAGGCTACCTGCGATTTTTACATCGAAAATACGCCAACAAACGGGGTTCCATACTGGGATACGGGTGCGCCGAATCTTTACCGGTTAGGTGACTACCTAAACCAGCCAGCCAATCCATTTAACGATCATGAACCCGTAGACAGCTCGGCAGCAGCCATTGCCGCACAAGGGCTGCTGCGTCTGGGGCATTACCTGGTAAATACGCAACCGTCAATTGAGGGCGAAAAAGCAGAAAAATTAGGCCAAAAATACTGGCAGGCCGGATTAACGGTGCTGGATACACTACTGGATGAGCCGTACCTCAGCACCGACCCCGCTCACCAGGGATTGCTGCTTCACTCAATTTATCACCGGCCTAATGGCTGGGACTATGTACCTGAAGGCAGCAAAATACCCTATGGGGAGTCAAGTATGTGGGGCGACTACCACATTCGGGAGGCCGCGTTGTATGTTCAGCGACTAATTGACAAGGCTCCCTATTATTCCTTTTTCAACCGGATTGCCGGACCGTACAGACAACTATGAGCGGGAAATACAAACCCAAATACACCCGAATGGCGCAGTTGAAAACGGCCTCGGATTTAGCCCAGTACCTGAAAACCAATGGGGTCGATCTCGCCTTTGATGAATCGCTGTTGCCACCCAGCGAAAGCCCGTTTAACCGACAAATAACTTTGAAATCAGGCAAATCCATAGGGAATAGCCTCTGCATTTTACCCATGGAGGGTTG
>JAQBNX010000107.1 GCA_028288385.1 Spirosoma sp. | reverse complement strand
GGCGTCTTGGGCACACCTAGCCTCCGACGTATCGCTAACCGCGCCGTTGGATTCCATCCCGATCGAACCATGCCGCTGATGGGCAAATCAACGCTCAAGCAGTGGTTCAAAAATCATACACCAACCGGTGTGAATGGTCAAAAGGTTGCTACAACTGACGCCCAACAGACCACCAGGCAACTATTCCTGTTCTGCGATGAGTTTACCAATTTCAACGACGTTGAAGTTGGCCAAAAGGCGATCCAGTTGTTTGAGCGGCTAGGCTACACAGTTGTCATTCCTGAACATGGTGAGAGCGGCCGGGCTGCCTTATCAAAAGGTTTGCTGAAATACGCCAAAACATTGGCCGAGCGAAACGTGCGTGCATTGAAAGATGTCGTCACAGCCGAAACCCCGTTAGTCGGGCTGGAACCCTCGGCCATTCTCACGTTCCGCGATGAGTATCCTGATCTGGTTGATGAGTCGCTCGTGGCCGATGCCCAACACATTGCCGAACACGCATTAACATTTGAAGAATTTTTCGCTCGTGAACAGGAAGCCGGGCGCATCCGACCGGAACAGTTCACGAGCGAAACCCGGCTTATCAAACTACACGGTCACTGTCAGCAAAAAGCCGTATCGTCGCTTGTGCCGGGCAAAAAAGCGTTGTCATTACCCAAAAACTACCAGGTTCAACTCATCCCATCCGGTTGCTGCGGCATGGCCGGGTCGTTTGGGTACGAAGCGGAGCACTACGATGTTTCCATGCAGATTGGCGAGCTGGTCCTATTCCCAACCGTTCGGCAGCAGCCTGCCGACGTGCTTATTGCTGCACCTGGTACGTCTTGCCGACACCAGATAAAAGATGGAACGAGCCGCACAGCCAAACATCCAGCCGAAATTCTATTTGAGGCTCTGGCTTAAGGCAGTTTTACGATAAATATCAATACTCCGGTACAGAACGGCCCCTCTTATTGCAATAAGAGGGGCCGTTCTGTACCGGAGTATTATGCAAATGGCCTTTCGCTGGGCTGATTAAACCACGTTTTGATTTTATACTCCAATGCACGTGGCACTAGACCCGGATGGCAGGTGCAATATACAGGTATCAGACTGTTGCTCGTTTCTTACGAGATATCTCAGGATCAATTCCTTACCTTTAGTAATTATCCTCTTTTATGAAAATTACCAAGCAGCAATCGATTCAGCATCTGTTCTGGCGGGCCGGATTTGGTGCTACGCCGGCTCTAATACAGCGCGAGCGTCATCGGCCCATCAAAAAGATCGTGCGTGACCTGCTCCATGACAAGAATCCGTTCCTGCCCCTGACGGCTGGAGAAAACAAACCTTTTGCCGACCGGAAAGCGCTGCGCAGCATGGTTCGCGACGGAATGATGAACCGAACACTGCTTAAAGAGAAAATCAGACAGGATACCGAACATATCCGGGATTTAAATGTACGTTGGGTCGAAACGATGGCATCGGGTCGGGATGTGCTTCGCGAAAAAATGGCCCTCTTCTGGCATGGTCACTTTGCCTGCCGGGTTCGCAACCCAGACGCCATCCAGCAGTATCTCAATACAATCCGCCAGCATGCGTTGGGAAAATTCAGCGACCTGCTGATGGCCGTGTCTAAAGAACCAGCCATGCTTCAGTTTCTCAATAATCAGCAGAACCGGAAAAATGCCCCGAATGAAAACTTTGCCCGCGAGGTAATGGAGCTTTTTACCCTTGGACGAGACAACTATACCGAAAACGATATTAAGGATGCGGCCAGAGCCTTCACGGGCTGGGGGTTTGACGCCGAGGGCGGTTTTCTATTCCGCAAAAATCAGCATGACGACGGACCAAAGACCATTTTTGGACAAACAGGTAACTTCAGTGGCGAGGACGTAATCCGGCTACTGCTGGAGAAAAAGCAAACAGCCCGGTTCGTGACCGGCAAAATTTACCGGTTTCTGGTTGACGACCAAACCGCTGATGCCAATACAAACGCTCGTATTGACCTATTAGCTAACCGCTTTTATACCAGCGGCTATGACATTGCCGACTTGCTGGAGTCAATTCTGACGGCCGACTGGTTTTATAACCCGGCGCACATAGGCACCCGCATTAAATCGCCGGTTGAACTGCTGGCCGGGATGCAGCATATGCTGAATATTACGTTCGAGCAAAAGCAATCCATCCTGTTTATTCAGCGAACGCTGGGTCAGGTGCTGCTGTACCCACCCAGCGTAGCAGGCTGGCCGGGTGGCCGCAACTGGATCGATAGTTCGAGTCTATTATTTCGGATGCAACTGCCCAACGTTCTACTTCAGGCCGGGCAGGTAAGCGTCAGGCAAAAGGAGGACGGCGACGTGAATACGGAGGGGCTGGTCAGGCGAGGAAATGGGACATTGAATGCCACTGTCTCCTGGACACCTTTTGAGGAGGCTTTCGCAAAGGTTAGCACAGATAAACTTCCCGACGTACTGGCTGAGTACCTGCTGCAGCAACCGTTGGGTCAAACGCAGCGGACATTGGTGATGCAGCACACAAGGCCCGACAGTACGCATAGCGAGCAGATTCGCAGTCTGACAGCCGCCATTATGTCCTTACCAGAATACCAGTTGTGCTGAATCTAACGGCTGAATGGTCCTTTAAAATAACAAACTGATGAGACGCAGAAATTTTTTGAAGCAATCGGCCCTAACTACCGCCGGAACAATGCTCATCCCGCATTTCCTGAAAGCGTTTGAACTAAATCAACTCGGAGCAGTGCCAGTTTCTAGCAAAAAGCTGGTGATCATACAATTATCGGGTGGCAACGATGGACTGAACACGGTGGTGCCGTTTCGCAATGATATTTACTACCGCGAACGGCCTACGTTAGCCATTGCCCGCGAAAAGGTATTAGCCGTGAATGACGAAATTGGGTTGAACCCAGCGCTCGAATCGCTCAAATCCCTATATGATGACGGCCTGGTCACCATTATCAACAACGTTGGTTATCCCAACCCCGACCGGTCCCATTTTCGCTCAATGGACATCTGGCAAACCGCCAGCGATGCGGGCCAATACTGGCAAACGGGTTGGATTGGCCGGTATCTGGATGCTAACTGCGCTGGGTCGACGTCGTGTCAGCCCCACCGAGCCATCGAAGTCGACGATACGCTTAGCCTGGCATTGAAAGGGGCCAATGTCAACGGATTAGCGGTGCTTAATCCCCGAAAATTAGTTGATCAGACACGTACCGCGATGACTACTGAATTGGCCAGTGTTAAACCCACGCAACTGCCAAATGATAATGTTGGGTATCTGTACAAAACCCTGGCCGAAACGGTATCCTCGGCAGATTACGTCTATACTAAATCGAAGCAGTCTGCTACTAGAGCCATTCATGCCACCAAAGGCTCATACCCAGCCAGTGAGTTGGGAAACCGACTGAAAACAGTATCGGAATTGATTCAGTCGGGTGTGAGCACCAGCGTTTACTACGTATCCATTGCTGGTTTCGATACGCACATCAACCAGCCGGGCCAGCAGGAGCGGTTGCTGCGTCAGTATGCCGATGCGGTTAAAGCATTTATGGATGACATGAAGGCTACCGATCGACAAAACGACGTCCTGTTGATGACATTTTCGGAGTTCGGTCGGCGGGTGAAGCAGAATGCCAGTAATGGCACCGACCACGGTACTGCCAACAACGTCTTCCTGATTGGCGGTGGTCTCCCAACCGGTGGGCCAAACCGGGTTTTCAACGAAGCCCCCAACCTGACGAATTTAGACGAGGGCGACCTGAAATACACCGTCGACTTCCGAAACATCTATGCCACGCTCCTGCGCAACTGGCTCAAAACCGACGACGTAGCCATACTGGGTCGCCAATTTGAGCCACTTAGTATAGTCTGACTTATTAGGAGCCTGGCAATAGAATAAGGCTGTCTCGCTAACTGTCACCCATTTTTAAGGAAACCGACTGGTACAATGCTGGCCGGTTTCTTCTTTTCGACAAAGAACTTATCAGATAAGCACAAACTGGTTGTCCTATTCCTCTTTTGCCTGTACTTTTGCTCAACCAAAAATCGTATGCACGCATACTAATTAGTAATAACATTATGGCCGAAGCCTTCATTTACGACGCCGTCAGAACGCCCCGTGGCCGAGGCAAAAGCGATGGCTCTCTGCACGACGTGCAGCCGGTTCAACTCCTGACTGGTGTAATGCGCGAACTCCGTGACCGAAACCAGATTGATACCACCCTCATAGACGACGTAATAATGGGCTGCGTTACGCCCGTGGGTGAACAAGGGGCCGACATTGCCCGTACGGCCGCCCTGGAAGCAGGCTACGACGAGTCGGTGGCAGGGGTCCAGTTAAACCGTTTTTGCTCATCAGGTTTAGAGGCTATCAACATGGCTGGAGCCTACGTAATGTCGGGGCAGTTCGATGCTATTGTGGCCGGTGGCGTCGAAAGCATGTCGCGGGTACCCATGGGAACTGATGGCGGAGCCCTGTTCATGAACCCACAGATCGTTGCCCGCCACCACATTGTGCCGCAGGGTATTTCGGCCGATCTGATTGCTACTAAGTATGGCTATACCCGTTCTGATGTGGATTCGTTCGCAGCGGAATCCTACCGCCGGGCAGTAGATGCGCAGGCTGCAAACCGGTTTGCCAAATCACTGGTGCCGCACAAAGACGATATTGGCATAACAGTGCTGGACCGCGACGAAGGGGTGCGGCCAGGTACTACGGCCGAGAGTTTAAGTAAACTAAAGCCTGCCTTTGAAGCCATGGGGCAAATGGGGCTGGACGCCCTCGCCTTACTCAAATATGCTGGTTTCGATAAAATCAATCACGTTCATCACGCGGGCAACTCATCGCAGATTGTTGATGGCGCGGCTGCGGTGTTGATTGGCAGTCAGGCGTTTGGCGAGATGTCGGGCCTGAAACCCCGCGCCCGGATCAAAGCCTTCGCCATTGTGGGGTCGGAGCCAACCATCATGTTAACAGGCCCCATTCCGGCGACGCACAAAGTCCTCAAACGAGCTGGCATGAGTATCAAGGACATTGATTTGTTCGAAGTAAACGAAGCGTTCGCAGCCGTACCCATGCTTTTTATGGAAGAATTTGGTGTTGACCATAGTCAGCTCAATGTCAACGGTGGAGCCATTGCACTGGGCCATCCCCTGGGAGCTACGGGGGCTATTATCTCGGCCACGCTGATCGATGAACTCGAACGTAGTGACAAGCAATTCGGCCTGGCTACGCTCTGCATCGGGGGCGGTATGGGGATTGCAACCATTTTTGAACGGGTCAATTAATGCAGCTTTACGAGTGATTGACCGGTGGTCTGTTAGTACCCCGAATGTTCACCCTGGACAACCAGCCACAAATCACAACTTTATATGATAAACTATAGTGTAGATAAGGACGTAGTGGTGATTTCGTGGGCCATGACATCGGTGCCCATGAATGTCCTCAACGACGAGTCCATTCCCCAGTTCGAAGCGGCTTTGCAACGGGCGTTTGCCGATGAGTCGGTAAGAGGAATAATCATTACGTCCGAAAAACCTGAATTCGTGGCCGGGGCTGACCTGAAGA
>JAQBNX010000015.1 GCA_028288385.1 Spirosoma sp. | reverse complement strand
TTTTTGTAAAAATAGGGGATCGTTTCGATGCCTTTGTAGAAGTTGAACAGGCCGTAGCTTTCATTGGGTGAGTGCAAAGCATCGCTGTCCAAGCCAAAACCCATCAGAATAGACTTAACACCCAGTTCCTGCTCAAACAAGGCCACAATGGGAATGCTCCCGCCACCTCGTGTAGGAATGGGTTTCTTGCCCCAGGCATCTTCAAACGCTTTACTAGCCGCTTCAAACTCGACCGAGTCGACTGGCGTTACGTAGGGGAGACCACCATGGTGGGGTGTTACCATAACGCTTACACCGGCTGGAGCAATGGACTTAAAATGAGCGGTGAACAACGCTGTAACAGCGTCGGGCGTTTGATTGGGCACCAGCCGCATACTGATTTTAGCCGATGCTTTTGAGGGCAGCACGGTTTTAGCGCCTTCGCCCGTATAGCCACCCCATATACCGTTTACATCTAACGTTGGCCGGATGGAAGTCCGCTCATTGGTCGAGTAACCGGTCTCGCCCATTACGTCGGCAATGCCCAGATCGCGCTTGTACTCGTCCAGGTCGAATGGTGCTTTTGCCAGTTCAGCCCGTTCAGCATCGCTCAGATCGGCTACTGCATCAAAGAAACCAGGGATGGTAATGCGACCATCAGCGTCATGGAGGGACGCAATCATGCGGGCCAGTACGTTGATTGGGTTAGCTACACCACCGCCATATACCCCCGAATGCAAATCGCGGTTGGCACCTGTTACCTGCACTTCGACGTAGGATAGTCCCCGAAGTCCCGTTTCCAAGGAAGGAATTTCGTTCGAAATATTGCTCGTATCGGAGATCAGGATAACATCGGCGTGCAGCATGTCGCGATGCTCGGCTACAAACAGACCGAGATGATCAGACCCTACTTCCTCTTCCCCCTCAATCATTACCTTCACGTTGCAGGGCAGACCATCAGTGGCAAGCATGGCTTCGAGCGCCTTGATGTGCATATAAAACTGGCCCTTGTCGTCGCAGGCACCCCGTGCATAAATTCGCTCATTCCGAATCGTGGGCTCAAACGGGGGCGACTGCCAGAGTTCATAAGGATCAGCGGGCTGTACATCGTAGTGACCGTAAACCAATACCGTCGGGCGGGTGGAGTCCACTATTTTTTCGGCATATACAATGGGGTGGCCCGGCGTTTCATAGAGTGCGGCCTTGTCTAATCCGGCTGCCGACAGTTTGTCCCGGACAAACTCAGCTGCCCGCCGAACATCCCCCTTAAAGCTTGAATCTGCCGAAACAGACGGGATACGTAACAATTCGAGCAATTCGTCCAGAAACCGCTGCTTATTTTCTTCGAGGTAGCTAGTCATTAGAGTCGTCAATTGTTAGCCAATAGTCATTCGTTGGTAATCCTGCTACAACAAACCACTGACGAACAACCATCAAATAATTCGCCCCGAAGTTACGCCATTTCGTGCAACGTCTGGGCGAAAATAGGTTATAGAAATCGGGTTAGGCACCGTCGCGTTTCTTGCGTAGCCGAATCAGCACGGTACGGTTTTCCTGCCCCCGCAGCAGCCGGCCAATGTTTTTCTGATGCGTGAACACTACCATCAGGAAAACAATAAAACCAAATACAATAAGAAGGGGGCTCTCTTTCTCACCGAAAATACGCAGCAACAGCAGCACGGGGAAGGCCAGAGCAGCCAGTATGGACCCCAGTGATACGTATTGCGAAGCAATGACAACCAGCAGAAAAATACCGATACAGACGAGTGCCATTTCGGGGTGAATAGCCAGCACCATACCCAGTAACGACGCCACACCTTTGCCTCCTTTAAATTGAGCAAAAACAGGGTATAGATGACCAGTAACGGCAAGTAGACCAAAAATGATTTTAAATGTCAGAACCTCCGTGCTAGTGATGATACCAGTGTACCAGAGCAACGCAGCCATAATGGTGGCGGTATACCCTTTTAAGACGTCCACCAGCATCACAATAGTGCCTGCTCGCTTTCCAAGCACCCTAAATACATTTGTTGCGCCGGCATTGCCACTGCCGTGCTGCCGTACGTCGATACCAAAAAAACCTTCACCGTACCAAACTGCCGTTGGAATGGAACCAATCAGATAAGCTGCTACACAGGTAACACCAATGAAAATACTGTTCATTAAAGAAACTGTCTCAACAGCCGTTGGTAGAAGAGTACAACAAACTAAACCGCCGAATGACGAGAGAATAAGGTCCCAAAATTAAAATTTAGTTACTAACATATCAACAGCAAGCATAATGCGGTCTCCAGTTACACCATCAACATAAGCATTACGGCTTATTTACCACCAACAATGACTTCACGCAGGTCGTCCTGCGAGAGATAGCGGCCGGCCATTTCCATCACATCCGCCGGCATAACGGCTCTCACGCGCTGGATATAGGTCGTCAGAAAATCGGCTGGCAGTTCATCCAGCAAAATCACTTTATAGCGGTCGGCAATCTCGAATGGCGTGTTGAGTGAGCCCACGAATTCTCCAGCCATGTAGTTTTTAACCGTATCCAGTTCATCGGCAGCAACAGGTTCTGTTTGCAGAATACAAATCTCCTTCCTGATCTCGTCGAGTGTCTGCTGGGTGTTTTCCTTGTTAACGTCGGTACCAATCAGGAAATAGCCGGCCCGCCGAAACGATGGCATGTTCGACGAGATACCGTAGGTGAACCCTTTTTCTTCCCGGATGTTTTTCATCAGCCGTGAACCAAAATACCCTCCCAAAATCTCATTGGTAACTAACATCTTAAAGAAATCGGGGTGCGATCGGGTAAATAGTCGTCGGCCCAGCCGAATGGACGATTGTATGCTGTCGGGTTTTTCGGCCAGCACGGGCAGGGCATCATCTATGG
>JAQBNX010000751.1 GCA_028288385.1 Spirosoma sp. | reverse complement strand
GTACCTGGTTCAACTTCCTTGACATGGTCCGCCGTTTTAAGCCAAAATCTTAGATTATCGGGTGTATGCCTTAAAATGATACTGAGTCAACTACGACGAGAAGGAACAGACTAAACGCCAATTCTATCTATTTGCAACAACAGCACCTACACCATAGAACTGTATGGGTACTATAAAAAACTGGGTTGTCATACGTATGAAATCCAATCACTAACTGCATGATTTTACGCTGTTCACTAGAAAACAGCCGTTACGTTTAGAATGGGGGCAAAAGTGAATGCTGATTTTTCTTTTTCCAAGTCTTTTTTCAAAAATCTGATTAACAGCCATTTATCTAATAGTCTATAGAGATATACTGTTATTAGTCTAGTATGTCTGAAGATATAATTGAATTAATTTTGTCTATGGCTTTACCTGGAACAGGGGCATGTAGCCCGGTTATTGAAGTCAATTCATGGCACCGCTACGTCAACGGCAACAGGACGAACTTTCAATCGTTTTGTTAACATCTCTAACTAATTACCTAAGTATCTATGTAGGACCAAACTTGTCAGGATTTGGTCCTACATAGATAACCGGATAGAATACTTCTTAGGGCCTCACCAGCTTTATCTGTTGCCGCTGAGTGTCTGTGCTCACCGTCAACAGCAGCAGTCCCCTACCATTATCAATTGGGACAGAGACCCGCTCAGTTGACCCAGCCTGATTAATAGTCTGCTGATGGAGTACTCGTCCCTGTTGATCCATCAGGTTCAGTTGCACTGCCTGACCGGACACACCCCTGATTTCAACCTCAGCCGTTTTGCTGGCTACGGGATTACCCAGCACCTGTACCTGCAACTCTGCCTTCGGCTCTTCGGCCGGCATACGAGCCCGACCGCAGGTGGCTTTCAGATTCCACACATAAGTAACAAGTACGCCACTCTGGCGGGCCATCAAGGTGAAGGGCTTCACATCATCGGCTGTCCGGGACTCCCGATCGACAAACTGATTGGGGTTGGTGGTCCAGCCAGTAATACCCGGCGCAGCCCAATACTCAATGAGTGTACCGTTGCCCCCGCTGGTATTAAATCGGAACGCCCCCGTGGCGCAGTCATAGCTAGGGGCTAGCAACGTCAGCGGATTGGCGGCCGGTGGGTTAGGACATACCGCCCGCAGGTTCCACACATACGTCACCAGTACACCACTTTGACGGGCCATTAGGGTAAATGGCTTTACGTCGGTAGCCCAGCGCGATTCCATATCGACAAACTGATTGGGGTTGGTGGTCCAGCCGGTGATGCCCGGCGCAGCCCAGTACTCAATGAGCGTACCGTTGCCTCCGCTGGTGTTGAAGTGGAAAGCGCCGGTCGTGCAGTCGTACGTTGGCGCCAGCAGTGTTAAAGGGCCGCTCATTGGTGACTCTAGTGGCCGTGGATTAGTGCAGTAAGCTCCGAAATCGAAACTATAACTAGCCATCTGCCCGTTCTGCATAGCCGTAATAGTGATGGGCTTGGGATCGTTCCGTAGCTCCTGCTCAACGGTACCCGTGTTACTGGTGAGCGAGGAGCGGGTGATGCCCGGCGCGCTATAGGTAATGGGTGAGCCGTCTCCCCCGGTCGTGTTAAAGATAATAGCCCCCGTCTGGCAGTTATAAGTAGGCTGGGTCAGGCTGAGGGAGCCTTCAATTTTTGTCATCTTCACGATCCCGGGGGTTAAGGCCGTGCTCTGTTTGCCGTCTGGCTCCACTAGTCGGTGCCCCGCCGGGGGTGTCATTGGAAGGGCGTGTACGGAGATGGCCATGCTCATGAGCCATACCAGGGTTAGCCAGCAGCTAACCGCTGTTAGGTAGATAGTTTTCATTCGGATAAAGTTTAAAGGTGAAAAGCGTAGGTATGACTAGTCGGCAACGACTCTAAATAGGGTTGGAGAGATTACTGGAAATTCTGCCTGTGCACCGCTGCAACTGGCCAGCAGGGGTACGTACGCCCAGCGCGCACTGATTACGTTCGTTAGAGCGGGTAGCCTTGTTAGGCCAGCCCAAGGTAGCACCCGCCAAACCCATGGTTTCCAGTCTAGGTAGAGGTTTTCATAGGCGTAAAAGTTAAGGGTAGTTTGTTGTACTTGGAAAGCGTGAACTATCTGGCTGGGAAGAAAAATAGCAGCCATACACGTAGTTAACCGACAACCAGACTGCTTCTTACATGCCTAAAAATTAGGGCTAGATTTAGAGCAACTTATCATAAGGGTTGCTATTAGGGCCTGCTAACGAATTTAATTTAATAAGTCTATTGGCACAAATTCTACACCGGTTTTTTCAAAGAATTATCTATTGGAAACCAAGCAAATAAATTAGAGTCCGTCTTGCATAAAAACTTGTAGCCGTTTGCCGAGGATTACCTCTCCAAACGAGGCTGTTCACCGCATCGCAACATAACGCCAACTCGCCCTGCTTATCTAAAATAAGTGATTACAGGGGCACATTTTTCACTCTCAAAAAGCTTTTTCCCAAAGTCTGGCTACCTATCTTCAGCCAATGATTGACTCATTTCAAGCCTTTTACAGACGTAACACTTTACAATGTAACTTGTTTTTTATTTTGTGAGGTCAACAACCTTTTGGATATATAAAAAGCAATTCGTAACAGTTAGGTACCTGATAGTAACTACCATAATCTGTTTCTAACGTTCGTCAGATTCAGCTGGTTTTGACCCTCGTCTAACGTATCATCTATACGTCATCAGGTCGTCTTAAGGGTTATGCCGATGACGTATAGTTGTAATATATATAACAAAACTATAATATAGCGGTTCGGTACTAACTAAGCCGAAGCCCTATGAATGAACTCTCTAATTGGGTACCCGTCCGTGTCCTTGTAAAAGCCTCTATTTATACACGGCACTTCATCCCTTTCTACGGCTCTTACGTCCATGCTGGTTTTCCGTCACCCGCCGACAACTATGTAGAGCGGGCCTGTGATCTAAACGACCTCTGTATCAGCAATCTTGAGGCTACGTACTTTGTTCGGGTAACTGGCGACAGCATGATTGGCGATCACATTGTTGAAGGCGATGTACTGGTTGTTGACTGCTCCCGCAAAGCTACTGAGGGTAAAATTGTGGTGGCCAGCTACAATGGTGAGGACACGGTTAAGCGCCTTCACTTCTCTACCGGCGGACCGGCTGGCGATGGCGTAGTACTCAAGGCCTCCAACCCCAGATACGAACCGATCTACGTACAGCCGGGCGACGATTTCAGAATCTTTGGTGTCGTTACCTTCGTCATTCATAAGCCCCAATGATCGCCCTTGTCGATGCCAACAACTTCTACGTTTCCTGCCAGCGTAGCTTCAATCAGGTGCTCAACAAAAAACCCGTGGTTGTGTTGTCTAACAACGACGGGAACGTAATAGCCCGCTCTGAGGAGGCCAAAGCGCTGGGCATTAAAATGGCCGCTCCGTTCTTCGAGTTAGACGCTTTAATAAAGGGAGAGGATGTAGCCGTATTCTCGTCAAATTATCAACTCTACGGCGATATGAGCGCCCGGTTAATGGCTACGCTGGGTCGATTTGTGGATGAGGTGGAAGTCTACAGCATTGACGAAGCGTTTCTGAATCTCGACGGCTATGAAACCGTCTATCCCGACTTGTTGGAGACAGCCCAGACTATCCGCTCGACGGTTAATCAATGGTTGCGCCTACCCGTATCGGTGGGCGTTGCACCGACCAAAACACTGGCCAAACTGGCCAACTGGTACGTAAAGCGGGATGCTGGCCATAATGGTGTTCTGCTGCTCAATACGGCCGAAAAAATCCAGGCAGCCTTACAGGACTTCGACGTATCGGCCTTATGGGGCATCGGCTGGCGCTATGCGGGGATGCTCAAACGCAATGGCATCCTGACGGCTGCCCAGTTTCGTGACCTTCCCGATGAGTGGATTAAGGATAAACTAACCGTCAACGGTTTGAGACTCGCCTATGAACTGCGGGGAATGCCCTGCAAACTGCTGGAGCTCGAAGCTAAACCTAAGAAAGCAATCTGTGCGGCTCCCAGCTTTGGACGACTGGTGCCTGACCTGGCCACCATGACTCAGGCCCTGACAACGCACACGAGCCGGGCGGCCGAAAAGCTACGTAAACAACAATCGGCGGCTGGTACTGTAACAATC
>JAQBNX010000083.1 GCA_028288385.1 Spirosoma sp. | reverse complement strand
ATCCTGGACGCAAGGATCGTACCACACCCTCAAAATGCCTCAGAGGTCTTCCTAGAGGGTATTTATTCTGTGATTTCTGTACGATTCCGGACACAAGTGTCCATTGGTGGTCAGGTTAAAATCGCTTTCTTTCACACTACGTTTATCGCTCTAGATAACGTCACCTTTTATAACTGCTTTATATGCGACACTGCCTATTGGTCTTTCTGATTGCCCGTCTTTTAGTGCAGTTTGCACCGGCTCAAACTCGGTCGGGTCTTCAGGGACTGGCGCTGGATTCCGTAGTCACTAACAGTCGTTCGGATAGTGTGCTGGCTATTCACCGCTTGTTTCAGAGTCGGCGCACAAGCGGCAAAATCCTGACCATTGGCGCCGTGCCCATAGCACTGGGTGCTACGTTCGTGGGAGCGCTTATTACAGTAGGTAATTATTATAATAATGCTGGGTCGCCAAGGCCTATTGTCGATGGTATTGCATCCGGGATTGCGTTAGCGGGATTACTACCGGGAATCATTGGCATTCCACAACTAATACGTTTTAGGAAAAAGAAAGAGAATGCACTTGTTTCGGCTTATGAACAAGGTGGCCCTTTGCCAGTCTCTGTCAGGCGTAGGTTGAAACCCAACTATTTTCGATGATTGTCAGGATGAAGCACATGATTCCACCACACCAGTACAAGTAAAGAACCACTGGTAGAGACTTCGGTGATGCTGAGGTGTTGTAGTAAAGCAAATTATAAAACATGTAATAACAGAAACGGTCCAGCTAATTTGCATGAATTAGCTGGACCGTTTCTGTTAATGATAATAACCTGAGTTTCTCCTTAGTTGATGGCAACCAGTCGGCTTGGTGCGCTAGGCTGTTTCGTTGAAAGCTGTACGTTATGTGTCGTTACGTCCACCCCATTTGTTACTTCTACCTGATACTCGCCATCTGGCAGTTCACTCAGGTTTAAGCGAAGGCGGGCGGCTTTTTCTTTCTTACCCAGGTGTTGGCTGAAAAGGACTTTACCGTCCTTATTTTTCAGCTTAACGTCTACGGCACCACCCGTTTCTTTTTCGAGGGCAATTTGAAGTTTACCTTCAGCCGTACTATAAATGCCGGTTTTAAAGAGAGCAACGGTTTTGGTACGGTTGCCAGGATTACTGTCGGCCAGGGTAGCAGAAAGGGATACAAGGCTAAAGGCTAAAGAGAGGAGCAGGGGTTTGAAGAACGTTTTCATGATTTAGATAGATTTTGTTTCTGGTTAAAAGATAGTCGGGTTCTTCCCGATTGGTGAACCAAAGGTATAGGTGATAGATGGTACTATGCATAGCAAACTACCGGAACGGTAAAGCAGCAGGATGAGTGGATAAAAACAAGGCCAATGGTAAGAATTGTCGTGTCGATAGTGTGTCTTACAGAGGCTGTACTTGCTAGCCGGCGATACGTTACGGGGAGCCAGATCGCAAGTCATCCAGGCATTTGAGACAAGTTTTCTGCCGTAACGATGTAAGTTTACGGTATATCTGGCGTCCTAATCTGGGGCACTACGTTATAGGTCAAACTTCCTGCATACGTCCTCCAGCGACGTAGTATCGCCTACGTTACCGGGAAATACAACGTATAGCATTTGAGGAAACCTACTGTTGGTATCCATCTGCCAGACAGGAACACCCGGGATAACGGGGCCAAGGACCAGGGCTTTCTCGGCCGATAGCCCCTTTGTTGCCAAATCACTCGAGGTAATCCCACCTTTGGCAACAATAAATTTTGGCCGTGCTGTAAGGCCTTTCAGAATACTGACCAGAAAACCAGAAACAAGCGCATTTATCTGTAAGCTACTAGCTGAATCCAGGCCAACTTCCAGCCTGCGGCTGGTGTGAATCACTACGTTATGTCCGGCCGAAAGCCACAGATCGGTTTGCTGGCTGATTGCCCTGGCCTGGGTCTCTAGTTCAGGTAAATCGAGAATTTCACCAACGTTTACTTCCAGGGACTGGTATTTCCCGTTTTCCAGGAGCCAGGAAAGCTGACCAGTCGTTTTGGGAACATGAGAGCCAACGACCACGAGGCATCCATTTGGTGAGCGCACATCCTCTTTCCGATGTATGTAAATCCGGCTACTTTTCATGCCGGCACGGATGGGAACCAGGGTTGCCGAACTCCGGTACAGAAATTTCTTTGCTGCTTTTTCTGCACCTATCAGCCCCATCGCTACAACCTCCAGATCTCGGTACGTAACGGCATTAACGATACATATTGACCCCGCCTTGCAGGCTTTTAGTTTTTCCATGACCACCTCCGGACCGCCGGCTCGTATATCCTCAATCGACAGAGCGTTAACTTCCGCTGCCCTGACCCGGCCCCTGGTTTTTTCCTCCACCCACGCTTTCAGATTCGAGTGGCTGTATCCAAACACGACATCTTTGGCAAAGGGTGTATTCGAAACCGGCACCAATTCCTGGTTCTCGACCAGGTAATGAATATCATCAATGGTAATCCGGCCTCCTTCAATAAAGGCAGGCATTAAAACAATGACGGCATCTTTCATAGCCAGTGCCTCAGCAATGGCCTCCACTTCGGCCGGAAAGTGTCCTCTTAAGGTAGAATCACTACGACTGATCACCACGATCTCCTGGCCGCTTTCCTGGGAAGCCTGTTTTAGGTTTTGGCCAATTTCTAGGGTAAGGGCAACAGCCTCCTCTTCGGGCAGGCTTCGCGAATTGGTCAGGATAAACAAAACAGCCGGTTTTTTCCTCAACTCTTCGGTGATGAGTTCTACACGCCAAGCCGTAAGCACGGTTACGTCATAGCTGGTTTGTGTGCCGGTAGGATCATCGTCCAGTACGACAATTGTTTTTCCACTCTTGGTAAATTCTTCGCGGATAGACGTAAGCATCTCCTCCTTGTAATCGGGAGGCAGTTGTTCCATTTTCTGGTGTAAAGACGCGTACATTTTCTAATTATTTAAATAGCCGAACGCTGACACTATCGGTAAAAAGCGGGTCGGCTGGCGGCTCTTTTAGGGAATCAGCAGGAGTTTACCCAATCGTATTACTTTACGATAGGACACAAAGATTTAAATCTATGCAAATAATTATAACAGGGGGAGCAGGGTTTCTGGGCCAGCGGTTGGCGAAAGCGCTTCTGAGCAGTTCAGTAGACTTTGATGAGTTAGTCCTCGTCGACATTGTGATGCCTCATAATTCGGTTCAGGATAACCGGGTTACCTGCCAACAGGTGGATCTTTCGGAAGCAGGGGCCGCCAGAAACCTGGTGACACCACAAACCGGGATTCTGTTTCATCTGGCAGCAGTGGTGAGCAGTCATGCCGAAAAGGAATTTGACCTGGGCTGGAAGGTGAACCTGGACTGTACCCGGCAACTGCTGGAAGCATGCCGACATCAACATTCAGCCATTCGGTTTGTGTTTGCCAGTTCCTTTGCCGTCTATGGCGGCACACTACCGCCCATTGTCACCGATACGACCGCCGTTACGCCCCATTCGTCCTACGGAGCCCAAAAAGCCATGGGAGAACTGCTTGTGAATGATTATACCCGAAAGAACTTTGTTAATGGGCGGGTATTGCGTTTACCTACCATCTGCGTTCGGCCAGGCCGCCCCAATCTGGCAGCCTCCTCGTTTGTTAGCAGCATCATTCGGGAACCCATTAATGGCGAACAGGCTATTTGTCCCGTATCACCGGAACTCAAGGTATTAGTATCGAGTCCAGATACGGTAATCCAGAATATCATCAAAGGCGCAGCGCTGGATGGCGCTGCCTTCGGCGAATGGCGCACGGTAAACCTGCCGGGGATTGAAGTTAGCGTGCAGGAGATGCTCGATTCCCTGGAGCGGCTCACGGGTAGGGAAACGCTTAACTGGGTACAGTTCAAGCCTGATCCAGCTGTTAATGCGCTTGTTAGCAGTTGGCCAGGAGCAGTTGACAACATAAGGGCTTTGCAACTTGGCTTCAGCGTTGACCGGCATTTTGATGAGTTTATCACTCAATTCATTGCTTCCAACAAGCCGCCAGTAGCCTGATGTCCCATCTTTCCGTTCCCATCATTGGTCTGGTCGTTGCTGTTTTTGTGCTTATTTTTCTGGCCTTACGAACCAAGGTACACCCGCTGATTGCCATGATCCTGGCCGCCTGTATTGCCGGACTAACCGGTGGGATGTCGGTGAATGAAACAATAGATGCCATTACAAAAGGCTTTGGTGCCACGCTGGGAACAATCGGAATTATCATTGGACTGGGCGTGATGATGGGGCGAATTCTGGAAGTTTCTGGGGCCGCAGAGCAGATTGCCTTCTCATTTATCAAATGGCTGGGAAATCGCCGGGAAGAGTGGGCGCTGGCCATGACCGGTTACTTTGTCAGCATACCCATCATTGCCGATTCGGCTTTTGTCATCTTATTTCCCATTGCC
>JAQBNX010000754.1 GCA_028288385.1 Spirosoma sp. | reverse complement strand
AAACAGCCACTCGTCCCAGCCCAATGTACCGTGCGTGCCCAGCACGATCAGATCGGGCCGTCGCTCCGGCCGGTCCCGCACCGCTGGACCGGCCGGAGTGACACCGACTTGGTTAGGTACCGGTTGGGTCATGGCGGCATACAGCCCCCCCGCGTTGCGCGTAGCTACGGGGGTGATGGAGACGCCCTGGTAGGCGGGGTTTTCGATAAGGCGTTGCAGGGCGGACTCCGCCTCGTCTTCCTGCTCACCGAAGTAGCTGCTCATGGCCATAGCCCCCTCGGCGGTACTCGCGCTGGCGATTGAATAAGGCAGGTAATGGACCAGCAGAATGTCGGCTCCGTAGGTGCGGGCCAGATCGACGGCTACCCCAAGGGCACCCTCGGCTAATGGCGTAAAATCAGTGGGAACCAGAATAGTCTTCATCGTAGACAGGGTTTTAGTGAGGGAAAAAGTGGTGAGATTGATTCGTTAACGCACCCGGCCTCAGACAACCGCCAACAGCGGAATATCCGTCAGTCGAGCCATGCGGCTAGTTTTACCTTCACTGATCAACTGCTGGAACCAGTTGCGCATCTGCGGCAGCATCATAATCAGGTCCGCTTTGTTGGCGTGAGCGAAGGCGAGCAGGGTATCGTAGATTTCGTCTCCGGTCTGAATCGTCAGCGTATGGGGCTGCCCATTCAACAGGTGCCGAATATGCTGAGCCTGATGCCGCGTGTCGTCGTTATCCGGATGGTCACTAATGCAGAGCACATTGATCACGCTGCCGAACGAGTGGGCAAAACCTAGTGCCGTGTCTAAGGTTACGGCGTTGGGGGCTGCGGCCAGGTCAATACCCAACACCACGTTTTTCATGCCGGCGTAGGTAATGCTCGGTGGAATCAACAGGAGCGGAACGGGGGTCTCAGTAACCATTTCCGTCGCCACGCTGCCCATCAACCCAGCACTCTGCGCAGCTGTACCCACCGTAGACATAATCAGCAAATCGGCATGCTCATCCTTGATTACGCTGCGGATCACATCCTTGGCATGGCCCTCCTGAGCGATGCACCGGATCGGTACGTCGGGGCCAAGCTCACCCTTGAGTTTATCGGCTAGTCGCCGCAGCGATTTTCCGCTGGTTGCCTGCATATCCTTAATCGACAGGGAGAAGTTCTCCGTTTTAGCCGGGTTATCGGGCCATCCCTGGTAAGCGTTCACCAAAATCAGGCTCGCTTTCTGATCCTGGGCCAGGTGAGCCGCGAAGTGGGCTGCCCGGTTTCCGTTGGGAGAAAAATCAGTGGCAATAACGATGGTTTTCATTGTCAGCTTTCTGTTAAGTACGTTAGTCGGTAGCGCCAGGTGGGTAGTATGACCCATGCAATGAATTAATCAAAAGAGTCAACTAAATCAGCCAGGATGCTTAATCGTTGTGTTAGGCTAATGCTTAGCTAACCTTTTCGGTGAGAAGATTCTGAATCAGCTCCACCAGAGTGGCCTGGTCAGACAGGCCTTCCTGCCGCCACAGTTCGATGCCCCGCCGGACCAGCACAAAAGCGGGGGTCTGGGTAATGGCAAAACTTTTAACCACGTCGGGGTGATTAGCTTCGTTAATCCTGAGAACCCTGAGCAGGCAACCCAGGTGCGCCTGTAGTGAATCAGCAAAAGCGGTCAGCAATGCCCGCTGCGAGTGATTAGTCCCTGCTGAAGGCATAAAAAAGATCAGCAGAACGGCCGATTGAGCCGAACGCAACACAGGATACGGATCATCAGGTTTCATACTGGGTGCCCTTTCAGAGGTGAAGGCTAAAAAGAAGAGTACGATGGGTAGACTATAAGCTGCCTGTAGGGTAGGGTAAAGGTGCCCATTCAGGGGGCAAAATGAACTGATACGCGTCAGGTGCGCACCTGATTCGTGAACGGTTACCGATAATTCAGGCTAACTTAGCCTGTAACTCCGTTGGCAGGTGCCCATCGCGAGTTCATGAGCGTATGTTGCACGCGGTGTATTCGAGTGCCTTAACCGACTTGCTTTTTGAGAAAAGCCAGGACTTTGTTGGTATCTACGATTTGAGCGCCGAGCGGTTTGTCCGGATTAATCCGGCCGGCGTGCGATTGCTGGGATTTTCTTCGGAACAGGCCTTGCTGAACGATCCCATCCGGTCTTCTTCGGTGCGGTTTCCTCCACTGGACGCTGAACACCGGACCCGTTTAGTGGCGCTTATCAGGCAGGCCGGCCGGCACCAGGAAACGGTTCAGATCGGTCGGCTGTCGGGTCAACCGTTTTGGGGGCAACTGACGGCCAATGCCTTCAACGCCAATGGTCATCCTTACGCTCTGGTTCATATTATCGACCAGGGTCCATTGCATCAGGCCGAGCGTGAGCTGGAACACAGCCTCCGACGGTACGAAGCCATTTTCACCAATGCAACCGTTGGGATTATCGTAGCGGATGAGCGGGGAATTATTGTATCGGCCAACCAACTATCGGACCAATTATTCGGCTACGCAACCGGCGGTCTGGAGGGCTTAGCCGTTGAGGAGTTAGTACCCAGTTCCACCAGCCAAAATCACCAAACACTGCGCCATTCGTTCATTGCCAACCCCCTGGTCAGAGCCATGGGGCATAACCGGGATCTGTACGCCCGTCGTAAGGATGGATCCCTGTTTCCAGTCGAGATTAGCTTAAGTTACTTTCGGCTCGATGAGGCGCTGTATGCCGTAGCCTATATCATCGATATCACCCTCAAGAAACAAGCCGAAAGCCAGCTTCTTGACCAGAAAGCTCAGGTAGAACAACTCAATGCCGAACTCGAACAAAAAGTGGCTGACCGCACTCATGCCCTGATGAACACACTTGATCAGTTGGAAAGCTCGAAGAGTGAGTTGGCTAAGGCCCTGGCCGCTGAGCAGCGCCTGGGCGAACTTAAATCCAGGTTCGTCTCCATGGCTTCCCACGAGTTCCGCACCCCC
>JAQBNX010000036.1 GCA_028288385.1 Spirosoma sp. | reverse complement strand
GTGGATAGGGATGTACGTAGTGCCGTAAGAATTGGCTATCCCAAGCGACCGCAGGTAGGTGTCACCGTAGGATAATCTGTAATAGGAAAGGCCAATTCCAGCGTATAAATCGGCTTTGTCCGTGGCCAGGTTGAATAGTTCGTTAAAGTGGTAAGAACCACGCGCACCAATATCAAACGAGGTGACCCCACTGCCATACGTTCGATAGCCAGCCGCACCACCCACGGTAATATTTTTGGCAACGCCTACATCCAGAGCCGCATTTAAACCCAGACCGCTGCCGGTAAAATAGCTGTAGCCGCCTAAGCTTATGCCCAGGTTTACAAATTTAGTGCCCTTGTCAACGGCAAGCTGCGCGAATGATTGGGTACCTGCCAGCAAGCTAATAGCCAGCAAAATGAGGAAGTTTAATTTTTTCATGTTTTAGATGTGATTGATGTAAAACTGAAACAAATTAACGTGCATTCGTTTGACTTCCCAAGCCCTAATAGGAGTCTCTTATTTATCGGTCGTGGGTGCCAACCATTCGCTGGCCCAAACATGATAAAAAACAAATACTATTCCGGAGTCTAGAACTTTTTTGGTAGAGGAAGCTTGGCATTTCAGGGTTACCAATTAAACGTTTACCTAGTTTCTGTAGTCAATAAGATAAGATTCAACCGCATATTGTCTTATTGACCTAATTCACTCAGCTTATGAACCGTATAGCAAGCCTTATCATCATTATAGGCTGGTTGCCAGTACTGAGCTTTGCTCAGGCTCAAAATCAGCCCAGTCTCATGCAGGCGTTGGAGGAAGGTGTCATGGCGGCTACGCTGACCAATACCCAGGTTGTTGAGTACTCCCGGCAGGCGGTGCAGCAAATGGATGCTAAAAATCCGATAGCCGCCCCCAACGACCCTTACGCACAACGTCTAAGCCGCATTGTGAGTCGGCATCACACAATTAGCGGTCTGCCCATCAACTACAAAGTTTACAAAGTTCCGGATGTAAATGCTTTTGCCACTGCCGACGGTAGTGTGCGGGTATTCAAAGGGTTGATGGATATCATGACCGATAATGAACTACTGGCCGTTATGGGACACGAAAATGGCCATGTCGTTAACAAAGACTCACACGATGCCATGAAGAGTCAACTTAAGCGCTCGGCCGTACGCGATGCCGTCGCTTCGCGGTCTGGTAGATTAGGACAACTTGCACGGTCGCAGGCGGGTGGAATAGCTGATTACCTGTTAGGAGCGAAGTTTAGCCGTGATCAGGAAACCCAGGCGGATGATTACAGCTACGATTTTTTGAAACGTAACGGGTATAACGTAATGGCACTCGCTACGTCATTTGAAAAGCTGGCTAAGTTGAGTGGTGGGGGCGGTGGCGGTCGTCTCACGCAGATCGCTTCAGACCACCCGGATAGCCAGGCGCGTGCCCAACGCGTCCGCGATCGTGCCCGTCGTGATGGGCTAGCTCGCTAGCCTGTCATCAATGATACGTAACAAAAAAGCTCCTCGTCAGGAGCTTTTTTGTTACGTATCATTACTCCGTTGCCATTTGTTCAGTGGGCGGAGCGAATTACGGTTGTCTGCGGTACATAGGCTAAACAGTAAGTAGTGCCAACACTGTTTGTTAAGCATAGCTTAACTACATTAAACGGGTAACAGGAATAGGCTGAGTAACTATTATATGCTCTGTTTCAGTTGCCGCTTAAAAAGCAGGTAGTGAGATAAGCTGTTTTAGCACAGGTGAGGATTAGGCTATGCCGTATTCCTTCATCACTTTTCCCACTTGTTGCCAACCGGCCATATCAGTTTTGATAACGACCCGCTCCTGGGTAGGGTTTTCGGCCACAAAGCCCCGGACCTGAATGGCCGTATTGGGTTGCTGATGGAGACGGTGCTGCAAGTGCTCGACGAGCGGCACTGAGAGGTTAAAATTGCCAATAATCTTCATGGTCTATAGTATATGTTGGTCATAATATAACCAGCTAAGGTCTATTATGTTTCAGGTCAGTCACTTAACTACTTATTTGTATATGAACTTTAACTATATAATTGGGTTGAATTAGTCCAGTGATAGTATTACTCATTATTCTAAGATTAGCGCTACTAGCTATACAAAACAGCGCCACAAGCCCTTGTAAATCAGCCCTTAATCCTCGGATATAGATTTAAGGTCAATAGTGATACGATCAGCCGCTTTGCGTGTCAGATCGCTGAGAGCCTTCTGGTAAACCTCCGTAGTAGCCACGTTTTGGTGACCCATCATTTTGGCAAGCAGATGAATATCTGTACCTCCCTGTAGTTGCAACGTAGCGAACGTATGCCGGAACGCATGAAAAGTGATGGTTCGGGTTATTCCAGCCCTAATGCACCACTGTTGTAGCTTTTGATTCTGCCAACTCGAATACCGCAGTTCGGGGAAAACCAGATCGTCATCATTACCCCGATTGCCTAAAAGAGCTCGGGCCATTTTATTAATGGGTAGTGTTTCCTGCCGGCTCGTTTCCTCTTGCAGGAGATGGAGTGAAGCGCCAGTTTCCTCATCGAGAACAGTTGACCACACCAGTTTGGAAATGTCGGTGTAGCGCAAGCCCGTGAGGGCAGAAAACAAGGCGGCCCGCTTGAGGTAAGGCAACTCACAATCAGCCTTTGCCAACGCCTGCAACTCCACCAGGCTTAAAAATTCGCGTTGGGTATCTTTGCGTGCCAGCCGCTTTACTCCCTGCGCCGGGTTTACGGTAATTATTCTGGCATCTACGGCCCTGAACAACGCCGTTTTAAAAATGGTGAAGTAGCCAACCGCCGAATTATAAGCAATAGTAGAATTAGGCTCCGTAACGGCATTTAAGGCTTTTGCTGTGGTGAGGTAATCGCGAAAGCCTTGACAAAAATTCTCCGTTACTTCACTGGCAGGCAGTTTGCCGTTGCTGTACTGATGGAGGTGCTTATAAACGCTCATCCAATTATTCCGGCTGTTAACGCTCCGTTGTTTTTTTTCGATCTCAGCTTGATTTTTGAACCAGGCCAGGAAATCGATCTGGTTAGTCTTTTTGACAAGGAAGCCCAATTTACCCGCTTGTATATCCTGCATACGTTCGGCGTGTATAGTTTCTGCCAACTCGTAAGTTTTTCTGTTATGGTCGCGCTCCAGCTTACTCTTTGGATTCCCGAAAACGTGCAGCCCTAAAAATTCCCGGCGTGTGGTCTTTCCGGTTAAGGGGTTTTTAAGGGCCGGATAAAAGTCAAGATAAAGACTGATACGCTCATTGCCGATTGGTTTCTCTCTCAGTGTAACGCCCATTTTTGTCTCCCATTTAGCAGTTTTCTCTATGCTGGCACTATAAAGGTACAAATAGATACAAATTAAATGGATAATTTTTGTGTCGGGATTTGCAAAGCCCTATAACACAAAAGGCCCTTTTGGGGCCTTTTGTGACAATTCATTACGTGTTCCTTGCTAATTTTATACTTCCTCTTTTTGTCCTTTCAATTTGTCTTTAAAAACTTTTCTAAACTTGTCCAGCTTGGGTGCAATTACAAATGCACAATAACCCTGGGTTGGGTTATTGGCAAAATAACTTTGGTGATACGCTTCGGCTGGGTAAAACTCCTCGGCTGGACTGATCTCGGTAACGATGGGGCTATTGTAGGCGCCCGCCTTGTCGAGTTCTGATTTGGCGATTTCGGCCAGACGCTTCTGCTCGTCGTTATGATAAAAAATTACGGAGCGATACTGGGTACCAACGTCTGCTCCCTGGCGATTAAGCGTAGTGGGGTCATGGCTGCGGAAAAATGCTTCCAGTAACTCCTGGTACGTTATTTTACGTGGGTCATACGTCACCTCCACGCACTCGGCATGACCAGTTGTGCCGGTACAAACCTCCTTATAGGTAGGATTAGGCTTCTTGCCACCTTCGTAGCCCGATACTGCATCAAAAACTCCGTCGAGCGATTCGTAAAGCGCTTCCGTACACCAGAAGCAACCCGTACCGAAGGTTGCCTTCTCAAGATTTTCAGATTGATTCGTTGTCATATGCTTTGATTTCGACTGAGCAACCGATTGCATTTTCGTTGGTAGTCCAAAGGCCGCCAGCAGCGCTGTGCCCAGTGCAGACGCCTGTCGGCGCAGAGTCGATGCAACCATTGGGTTTGTTTGTAGTTGTTAACTGAACTGAGAACATACCCCAACTGCGTAAAGTTTAGCCCGGATATCGTGAAAGATCTTGACACCGACCGCTTCCGCTATGATGGCGATACGTCCCTTAAATTAAAAAAAGCCCCAACCAAAATAGATGATCTTTATGAGGATGATCTGGAATACGAAACGTTACTCCGTCAGCAGGCAGAAAAAATCGACTCGTGGCAGGAGGGCATGTTTTCTCATAACCGTTTCGGGCTGCTACTAGTATTTCAGGCCCTGGACGCGGCTGGCAAGGATGGCACCATACAGCACGTTTTTACGGGCACAAACCCGGCGGGCGTACGGGTGTACTCGTTCAAGCGGCCATCTGAACAGGAACTTGACCACGATTTTTTATGGCGAAGCTGGCGCGAGCTACCCGAACGGGGCACCATTGGCATCTTTAACCGGTCGTACTACGAAGAGGTGCTGGTTACAAAGGTGCATCCCGAAATTCTGACGCAAAGCCAGCGGCTGCCCGAAAAAACAACCGACGACCTGGATAAACTTTTTAAGCATCGTTACGAAGCCATTCGGGATATGGAGAAATTTCGCTACCGCAACGGCTTTCCAACGATCAAGTTTTATTTACACGTATCCAAAAAAGAACAGGCTGAACGGCTTATTGCACGCATTGAAGACGCCGATAAGAACTGGAAATTTGAGGAGGGAGACGTAGCCGAACGGGAGTTTTGGGATGACTATCAGGATGCCTACGAAGAGGCAATCAACGAAACGGCCTCGAGTAACTCGCCCTGGTATGTGATACCCGCCGATGATAAAAAGAACATGCGTCTGCTGGTTGGCCGTATCGTGATAAACGAGCTGGAAAAACTCCCCATTGCCAAGCCGGAACCCGATGACGAACGATTTAAGAAACTGCAAAAACTGATTCCGGTCATTCAGGCGCAATGAAAAAGTTAAACATCAGCCAATTCCGCTACGACGGTCGCCGGAAGTTTTCAACCGATACGCCTACCCTAACGGAGTTGCTCTATACCGACGAGAGCGACCACACCCGCCAGCTCGACGCGCTGACCAACCGCATGGATCAGGCTCAGAACCGGATGCACGCCGATGAGCATTACGGGTTGCTGGTATTATTTCAGGCAATGGACGCGGGTGGCAAGGATAGTAGTATCCGGCACGTATTCAAGGGCATCAATCCGTCGCGGTTTAAGATGGCTGCCTTTAAAAAGCCGAGTGAGGAAGATCAGAAACATGACTTTCTATGGCGGTTTTGGCAGGAGCTGCCCGAGCGGGGGTACATAGGTGTTTTTAACCGGACCTACTATGAAGAGGTGCTGGCGATGCGCGTTCATCCCGAGCGATTAGAGAAACAGTATATTCCCCAAAATCTGCTGCC
>JAQBNX010000020.1 GCA_028288385.1 Spirosoma sp. | reverse complement strand
AGACTCGATTAAGCAGTCAGTACGTCCTAAAATTAACAGGGGCCAGCATCGATGCTGGCCCCTGTTAATTTTAGGGAAATTTGGGAAACTTGCTGAAGTCGGGTTTGCGCTTCTCCAGAAACGCGTCTTTCCCTTCTTTGGCTTCGTCCGACAGGTAGTAGAGCAACGTAGCGTCGCCAGCCAATTGCTGAATGCCCGCCTGTCCATCCAGTTCCGCATTCAGCGATGCTTTGATCATTCGAAGGGCGATTGGACTTTTCTCCAGCATCCTACGGCACCACGCCAGGGTCGTTTCTTCCAACTTGTCGAGCGTCACCACGGTGTTTACCAGACCCATGTCGAGTGCTTCCTGTGCATTATACTGATCACACAGAAACCATATTTCACGGGCTTTCTTCTGCCCCACCACCCGCGCCAGATACGACGCGCCAAACCCACCATCGAAAGACCCTACTTTAGGACCCGTCTGCCCAAAGCGGGCATTGTCGGCCGCAATGGTGAGGTCACAAACCACATGCAGCACGTGTCCTCCACCAATGGCATAACCGGCCACCATGGCCACCACGGGCTTCGGAATGCGCCGAATCTGCATTTGAAGGTCCAGTACGTTCAGGCGGGGCACCTTGTCTTCGCCAACATAGCCACCATGCCCTCTGACGGATTGATCACCACCCGAACAAAAAGCTTCTCCGCCTTCTCCCGTCAGAATGATAACGCCGACGCGTTCATCCTGCCGGGCCAGTTCCATCGCTTCCGACATCTCTTTGACGGTCTGGGGTGTGAAGGCGTTGCGCTTGTGAGGACGGTTAATGCTGATTTTGGCGATTCCGTCGTAATAAGTGAACAAAATTTCCTGATACTCTTTGATTGGTTCCCAGGTGTAATTGCTTTGCATAAGTAAAGAGTGAAAGAGCGAATGAGCGTAAGAGTGAATAAACGACGTACCAAGCATTCGCAACGGTCCGGCGTTCCGGTTCACTCATGCGCTCTTTCACTCGTTAAATGACACATTGTGATACTGAACGTCCCAGGTGTGGTCGGCCATCATGCGAACGGTGGCCAGGCAGCGCTCGAACGGAAACTTGCGCCCCCACTCAGTTGGGCCAATCATCGACAAAACGTCGGTACTGTTCGGTCCTTTACGCTGGTAGAAATAATACGTATGACCCACCACAGGCTCGAAGTTCATCTGGGCCGAATAAATCCGTTCCGACACTTCGACCCGGTTCCGAATGGCGGTGGCCTGCTCGGCCAGGAGCTGCATCTGTTTATACAACTGCGTTAACTGCATATCGGTCTGCTCGCGCATGGCCGACACGGCCCGTCCCGTTATCTTGCCTTTGTCTTCGGGCCGAATCACCGCCCCACCCGCTGTGTGGGCGTAGGCCAGCAAGCCGGGTGACTCAGTGACTTTCTCCGGCGAAATCGGATTGATGATAACCTTCGCTTCTTCCATAATTAGCTGATAAACCACCCAATGAACCTCTTTGTTCCTGCCTTGTTAAGGACAAAAACACTACATTTATTGCTAAAACCGGGTTCTGGGCAGCAAAATTACGGTAAAAGTTGAGGAAGCATTTTTTCTGATAGTAAAGGGGAAATCGGCTGCGTCATGGGTCTGTTGTGCGACGTCGGTAGTGTTCATTTTCTATAGAAGCATTAATTCTCAGTACTGACTGGTAACTCCATCCCTACGTGATTCTTAATCCTGCAACACCACAACGCTGGCCAGCGGCCCAAACGCCTTACGAAGCCGAAGCCCTTGCGTTTTGCCGGGCGTGGGTGAGCGGGCAGACTGCATTCGTGCTGCAAACGTCAGGCTCAACAGGACTTCCCAAGTCTATTACACTGACGCGGGCGCAGATGCAGGCCAGCGCGCACCTAACCGGCCAGACGCTGGGTCTGCAACCGGGCCATGCCGCGCTGGTATGCCTGAACATCCGTTACGTGGCTGGGGTCATGATGCTCATTCGGGGACTGGAGTTGAGTATGCTCATGACAATCATCGAACCGGTGGGCAACCCGCTGGCTACCTTTGATCCAGCCCAGACGCAGTTTGATTTCACGGCCTTTGTGCCGTTGCAGCTACAGACGATGCTGGAGCAATCGCCCGATAAATTGCCCATCCTGAACCGCATGAAAGCAATTCTGGTGGGGGGAGCAGCCACTAGTCCGGCTCTGGAACAGGCATTGCAGGCGATTGAAGCACCCGTGTTCGCCACCTATGGCATGACCGAAACGGTGTCGCACATTGCGCTTCGGCGATTAAATGGTGTCGATCGTCAGGATCTGTTCACCGCGCTTGATGGTGTTGAGCTCGGCATCGACGAGCGGGGTTGCCTCCACATCACCTCGGCCGCCACTAACTTTCAGCGGGTTCAAACCAATGACGTGGTCCAGTTAATGAATGTCTCAACGGGTAGTCCTTCCTGTTTTAAGCTGCTAGGTCGTGCGGATACCATAATTAATACTGGGGGGGTGAAGGTGCAGCCCGAGCAGCTTGAGCGGATCATTGCCAACCAACTGGCTAAGGTGGGTCTATCGCCCCGGTTGTTTGTGGCGGGACTGCCCGACGAGCGGCTTGGGCAGCGGCTGGTGGTTTTTTTTGAAAATCAAGGTATTCCCAACGATACATGGTTATTGATTCAGCAGGCCATCCGCCAGCAGATCGGGCCGTATGCAGTCGTTAGAGAGGTTATCACCTTACCCAAATTTCAGGAAACACCCACCGGTAAAGTAGATCAGGCCAGGACTATTGCCCGATACCACTAATTTTACACCTCTGCTAACCAGCCCCAATGTCTTTTACCAACCTCCGTATTCGCTACCAGACCGCCCGGTCGCTGCCCGCGCCCTACGCTTATTTTTACACGCTTACCGCCAAACCCGTTGGCAAGGAAGTTCAGATCGACCTGGCAATCACGTATCCAGACCGTGACGATATCGACGATGATGAATTGATGGCGGAAGGTTTCACGCGCAACGATGATTTTGAGTGGTTGGGAAAATTGCCGAACGCATGGCTGCAGGCCTTAACGGACGTAGCCGACAAAACCCGGCTCCAACCGCTCGATGAAGACCAATTAGGTGAAGATGATGAGTTCTGGGAACTGACGTTGGATGGCGGTAAGTCGGGGAAACCAGCCAACGCCGACGACTGGCAATACGTGGTTCAGGAGTTAATTCAGGCAACTTACGAAGCAGATAAACGCGAACGCCCCTTTGAATTAACG
>JAQBNX010000007.1 GCA_028288385.1 Spirosoma sp. | reverse complement strand
AACGCCATTTCTACTACCTGTGCAAATCAATGGGGCAGGGTAAAGACGTGCTGCAACTCTACAAAAGCAATCCCAAAGAAAAATCAATGGAACTACTAACTGAGGTTCCGCTCAAGGCAAAAGCCGGTAAAGTGGGGCTACGTATCGCTTCTATGGGTAGCACGTACAGCTTCTCGTTTTCGGAAGATACCAAAAACTGGACGCTTCTGAAGAATAACGTGGACGCCAAATTTCTGAGCACAAAGGAAGCGGGTGGTTTCATCGGGTGCCTATATGGCATGTACGCTACGTCGTCGGGAGAGCCTACGACTAATGCAGCTTCTTTCCATTACCTAACCTACAAAGGCAACGACCCCATGTATACGAAATAGCCATTAAGGGGTTCTTGTCTAACGGTTTTTAAGCTGTAACTTTTTCAACATGGTCACGAAGGGAAACCTGGTCTGCCTTTAAATGCGTCAAACCAATACAATTGTAACTAGCTGCTTAATAATTTAATACGTATGAAAACTTCGCCAATGAAATTGTTTTTATTGTTGTTCGGCTTGCTAGCCAGCGGCATAACCCATGCCCAATCTAATTTCACCAGCAAAGTGATGGGGATAGGCGTTGTCGTGGCCGACCTCGAACGCTCGCTGGACTTTTACGTGAATGGCATCGGTATGGTCAAAACCGGCAACTTTACCATCAACGAAGATTTTGGTAAGCGCTCTGGCCTGACGAATGGCGTAGCGACAAACGTAACCATCCTGAAGCTCGAAAACAGCCCTGAAGCGACCGATTGGAAATTAATGAGCTTCGGCAAAAAAGCGTCGCACCCGAAGCCTACCTACATTCAGGACGATACCGGGATGCAGTATGTTACCATTCAGGTGAAAGCTCTGCAACCCATCATCGACCGGCTCAAGCAGATGAAGGTGCCGTTTCTGGGCAGTACACCCACGGCCCTGAACCCAAAAGCCCACTTCGTGTTTGTGCAGGACCCCGATGGGAATTTCATAGAACTGATAGGACCACTGCAATAATATCCTGTTACAGCACTCACTATTAACCTCTTGAAAAACAACTTTTTACATGACGAGTCTATTGACAATTGGTTGGCTGAGCACGTAGCAGTAGCGCAAACGGCTCGAAACCCGGTCATTTTCGCCGATGATCAGCTTGTGATTCCCGCGAGTGCGAAGACACTGCCCATTGCTTCTGGAGGCTAGATGGCAATGCATGGACCTCCATTGGTGAACTGCTGAAAATGCCGTATACCATTCTGCATTTCATGGGGTACTGCTTCGGCCTGTTTAACTACGACGCTCAGCATACGGGCGACTTTGCCGACTTTGATTTCTTCCGGATAGCCGCCACTCGCTCGCATTCAGCCAAAAATTGACGTTTTGCCAACATTTTCCATAGTCCATTCTTTCCCCTTAATGAAAAAGAACTACTCCCCTGCTACGCTTCTCCTTGGCTTACTGCTTTGGGGTCTGAACGCTTCTGCACAGGACAAAAACTTTTATATATTTCTTTGTTTTGGGCAATCAAACATGGAGGGCAACGCTAAAATCGAACCGCAGGATACGGTGAATGTGAATAGCCGTTTTCAGGTGATGGAGGCTGTCGATTGTCCAGCGCTCAACCGAACAAAAGGGAATTGGTACACGGCGGTTCCTCCCCTGTGCCGCTGCCGGACGGGCCTTACGCCCGCCGATTATTTTGGCCGAGAGTTGGTGGCTAACCTTCCCGAGAAAGTCCGGGTGGGTGTAATCAATGTGTCCATAGGCGGCTGTAAAATCGAGCTGTTCGATAAGGACCATTACGAGTCGTATGTCACGACGGTGCCGGGCTGGATGAAAAACTTCATCAACCAATACGACGGTAATCCATACGCCCGGCTGGTCGAGATGGCGAAACTGGCGCAGAAAGATGGCGTCATCAAGGGCATTCTCTTGCATCAGGGCGAGTCGAATACCAACGATACGCTGTGGACCAAAAAAGTGAAGGTGGTGTACGATAACCTGATGAACGACCTGGATCTGAAACCTAGAAAAGTGCCCCTGCTGGCTGGCGAAACGGTCAATGCCGATCAGGGCGGGGTTTGCGCGAGTATGAACAAGATCATTGCTACGCTCCCGCAAACGATTAAAAATTCCTACGTGATTTCATCGGCTGGCTGTACCGACTCGACCGACAACCTGCACTTCAATGCAGCCGGATACCGTGAATTAGGCAAACGCTATGCTACGCAAATGCTGTCGTTACTGGGCTACAAACCGACCGCAACGAATTAGGGAATATGGAAGCTAACGTAATGCTTTTGTCATCCCGACGTAGGTGGGGTCTCCGGTGACAGTCATTTATAAGCTACTAGCGAAGATCCCTCCTAGGTCAGGATAACAATACAGAATGGCAAAAGGCTAGATTACACAAAAACCTTCAACATGAAACCCGTTCGTTCAACCATAGTAAATAAATTAACCCTGTCCCTATTCCTGGCAGTGTCCTTGACCGCCAACGCGCAGGAGATAATCCCCTTGTACGCCGGCACGGTTCCTAATTCAAATACGTCAGACGTACAGGAAACGGGTGCCGAATCGGGCGTCTTGAAGGGCATAACCAAACCCACGCTGGAGTTCTTCAAACCCGCCCCTGGTAAAGCGTCCGGTGCGGCTGTTATTATCATTCCGGGTGGCGGCTATGGCGTGGTGGTGTATCAGGGCGAGGGAATTAATATCGCTAAAGCATTGGCCGAAAAAGGCGTAGCGGCTTTCATACTTAAATACCGCCTGCCCAGCGACGCCATCATGCCCGATAAGAAAATCGGTCCTTTGCAGGATGCCCAGCAGGCCATCAAACTGGTTCGCGATGGAGCCACCAAATGGGGCATCGACGCCCGCAAAGTGGGCATCATGGGCTTTTCGGCGGGTGGTCATCTGGCCTCCACGGCAGCCACGCATTATGAAAAATCATACGTCGATAACGCCACTAGTACCAGCCTGCGTCCCGATTTCCAGATCCTGATTTACCCCGTTATTAGTATGCGCGACAGCCTGGCGCATGGCGGTTCGCGTAACAATCTACTAGGTAAAACCCCGACGCAGCAGGACATCGCGCTTTTCTCCAACGAGCTACATGTACGGGCCGATACGCCACCTACGTACCTGACCCACTCAGCGGATGATAAGGTCGTTGACGTCGACAACAGCATTATTTATTTCGAACAGCTGCGACGCCAGAAAGTACCGGTGGAAATGCACATCTACCCTAAAGGCGACCACGGGTTTATCTTCCGTCACCCCGGCTGGATGGAGCCGCTGTTTGCCTGGATGAAGGAGAATAACTGGCTCACCAACTAACGTACCTGATGACATGCCCCGGCCCGACATAACCTTCGGGCAACTGACTTACTAATGCTTAACTCATCCTTATCTATGCCTAAACCCTTGCTATTTCGATTCTTACTTTTGCTGCTCTCAGCCCTTCCGGGGCTGGCCGTAGCCCAACCACCCCGCGGCCCATTGGTAGTATCTCCGCAGGTGAACCCCGACAAGACCATTACGTTTCGGTATCTGGCCCCAACGGCCAAAGACGTGAAAGTGAGCGGCCAGTTTGAAAAGGCACCGGTGTCTATGGCCAAAGATGGACAGGGAATCTGGAGTGTAACGGTGGGACCGGTGAAGCCCGATATATACCCCTACAGTTTCCAGGTCAACGGCGTTACGGTCATGGATCCCGCCAATGTCGCTTTCTTCCCTAACGAGCGATTCAAAGCAAGCCTCGTCGACGTACCCGGCGATACGCACCTGATCCATGCTATGCGTGATGTGCCTCACGGTTCGGTCAACTACGAGTACTATCCATCAATGGAAAAGGCAACCGGCTCGTTAGTGGTGTATACGCCACCGGGTTACGACCAGAATCCGTCGAAAAAATACCCGGTTTACTACCTCATCAGCGGCACAACCGATACCGAAGAAACCTTCTTTAAAGTAGGCAAAACCAACCTGATTCTGGATAATCTGCTGGCAGAAGGAAAGGTTAAGCCGATGATCGTGGTGATGCCCTACGGGAACATTGCCGCCCGTGTAGCCGAACAAACAGGTGGACAGAAACCTGCCGACCCGACCGTCCGCGATGGCGCCGATGCCGTCAAACGGGCCAACGATTTCGCGACGGATCTGGTAAAGAACGTGATTCCATACACCGAGAAAAACTACCGAGCCATTGCCAACCGCGACAATCGGGCTATCGGCGGGTTTTCGCGTGGGGGTGGGCAAACGTTACGGACGGCCTTCAGCAACATGGACAAATTCGCTTGGGTGTGTGCTTATAGTTCATACCTGTCGCCGGACGAGATGGAGCGAAGCTATCCGTCCATCGTGGCCAAACCCGACCAGACCAATAAGCAACTGAAACTGCTGTGGGTGAGTGTAGGAAGCGATGATTTTCTGTATAAAGGCACGGTGGAGTTTATGGATTACCTGAAGGCGAAGAAGGTGAACTACAAAAGCCTGATTACCGACGGAGGCCATACCTGGATGAACGTGAAAAAGTACGTTGCCGAAACCGCCCCGCTACTTTTTCAACCCTAAACACCCTGGACTATGAAACGCATTCTACTTCTGTTACAAGTCGTTCTTTTTTCGGGTGTTACGGGTATGGCGCAGCAACGGCCACCCGCTATCAGTTCGCCCGATGTTCACCCCGATCACAGCATCACATTTCGGTACTTTTCCCGGAACGCTAAAAAGGTGATGGTGTCCAGCGAGTTTTTGTCGGCTCCGGTAGCCATGACCAAAGACACATCGGGCATCTGGAGCGTGACCGTACCACCGGTGAAACCCGATATTTACCCCTATAGCTTCCAGGTCGACAGTGTGTCACTGGCCGACCCGAATAATACGTACATCTTTGCAAACGAACGCTTTAAACGAAGCATCGTCGATGTACCCGGCGACCAGCCACTGGTGCATTCGCTGCAGAACGTGCCCCATGGCAAAATCAGCTACCGCTACTACAAGTCAGGTACGTTGGGCACGACGCGTCAGTTGCTGGTTTATACTCCACCTGGTTTTAACGCCAATGGTAAAACGAAATATCCGGTGCTGTACCTGATTCATGGCGGCTCCGATACGGAAGAAACCTGGACGAAAGTAGGCCGGGCCAACCTGATTGCCGATAACCTGATTGCGCAGGGCAAAGCGAAACCCATGCTCATCGTGATGCCTTACGGTAATGTTCGCCCGGCTCCCATGCCCGATTTCACCAAAGACATGGTGAACGACATTATGCCGTTTATTGAAGCCAATTACCCTGTCATCAAAGATAGTAAAGGCCGGGCCGTGGCGGGTTTTTCGGTCGGTGGTGGGCAGACGCTGAACATTGGCCTGACTAACCCTGATAAGTTTGCCTATATCTGCTCCTATGCACCGTACACGGCGACTGATGAGTTTAAAGCCAATTTCACGAACTGGTCGCCCGATGCGAATAAGATTAACAGCCAACTGAAGTTATTCACCATTAGCGTCGGTACGGAGGATTTTCTGTACGAGCCCGTCAAGCAAAATATCGCCATGTTTAACGAAAAGAAAATCAAGGTCGAACCGCTCATTGTACCGGGCGGGCATACCTGGATGAATTGTAAATTGTACCTGGCCAATACGTTACCACAGTTGTTTAAGTAAGTTATTTTCTATTCTTTAAACCAATAATAAGATGACTCATAAATCTATTGTTACCTTATTCGCAGCCGCTCTACTTAGCACAAACAGTTTTTCGCAGGCCAGTCAGTCTGCCATCGCCGAGGACTTTAAGCCATCGACGCTCAATCAGCCGGGGCAGGAGTATCCGCAGGTAAACTCACAGGGCTACGCCCGATTTCGTATTAACGCACCCAAAGCCGATAGCGTAAAAGTAAGCCTTGGACTGGGAGGACGAGGAGGAACAAAACTCACCAAAGGCTCCGACGGCTTCTGGACTGCCACCACGGAAGGGCCAATGGATGAAGGCTTTCACTACTACAACGTAACGGTAGACGGCGGAAAATTTAATGATCCCGGTGCCCAGAACTTTTATGGTTCCGTCCGGTGGGAAAGCGGCATTGAGATTCCGGCTCATGACCAGGATTTCTACGCCCTGAAAGACGTCCCCCACGGGCATGTGCAGCAGATTCTGTTCCCGTCAAAAAGCACCAGTACATCGCGCCGGGCTTTTGTGTACACGCCACCGGGCTACGAGAAAGACAAGTCAAAAAAATACCCGGTGCTTTACCTGCAACACGGCTGGGGTGAGGACGAAACCGCCTGGAGCAATCAGGGGCATGCGAATCTGATCATGGACAATCTTATCGCCGAAGGCAAGATCAAGCCCTTCATTATTGTGATGACCTATGGAATGACCAATGAAGTGAAATGGGGCCGCATCCGGGATTTCAAGATCGACCCGTTCCAGACAGTGCTAACCGGCGAACTGATCCCGTACGTAGATGCTAATTTCCGCACGCTGGCTAACCGCGACAATCGGGCCATGGCTGGTCTCTCGATGGGCGGCATGGAAACGAAATCTATTACGCTCAATAAGCCCGACGTGTTTGGGTACTATGGTTTGCTCAGCGGTGGCCTTTACAGTCCGGATGACATGAAAGACAAGGCAAAGCCGAAGCTTGTCTTCATTAGTTGCGGCAGCAAAGAAAAGCCCGATGGGGTGAAGCAGGCAGTGGCTGATCTAAAAGGGGCAGGCTACAACGCCGTGGGCTACGTTTCTGAGAACACGGGGCACGAGTTTCAGACCTGGCGTCGCAGTCTGCATGAATTGGCTCCCTTACTGTTTAAATAAGTAAACGATATTTTCGACAGTGGTCCGCCATCGCGGATGAACAGGAATTCTTTTCTCCAGAGTAAATCAAAATACTGTTTATCCGCGATGGCGGATCACTGTCAATCCTGTAGAGGAAACATACATCCCGGTAAACTAACCAGTTACCTAAAAAATGATGAAACGTTTATTTCTAAAAAAGTCGTATGTAGCTCTTGCCCTATTGGCGAGTGCAGCAGCCTATTCGCAACCCATCGGAAAAGAAGCCCCTAAAGGTTTTGACCAGGTACGTAACGGTATTGCGACTGGGAAAATCGACACGATTGCCTATCCGTCAAAAACCGTTGGTACCAACCGAAAGGCCCTGATTTACACCCCGCCGGGTTATTCCAAAAAGAAGAAATACCCTGTCCTGTATTTGCTGCATGGCATTGGGGGCGATGAAAAAGAATGGCTGAACGGCGGCATGCCTCAGGTTGTGCTGGATAATCTGTATGCCGAGGGCAGGCTGGAACCCATGATCGTGGTGATGCCCAACGGCCGGGCTATGAAAAACGACCGGGCCGTGGGCAATGTGTTCGACAAAGACAAAGTAGAAGCCTTTGCCACCTTTGAGAAAGACCTGCTGAACGATCTCATACCGTTTATTGAGAAGAAATACCCGACGCTAACCGACCGGGAGCATCGCGCCATCGCCGGGCTGTCAATGGGGGGCGGTCAGTCGCTGAATTTCGGG
>JAQBNX010000692.1 GCA_028288385.1 Spirosoma sp. | reverse complement strand
TCGGGAATAGGAAAGGCCGTGCCTTGCCTGTTTTTGTTGGCCTGGTACATCCCGTTTATGCCAACGGTTGCCGATAGGTGGGCGATTTCGGGCAGATTATAGCGTAAGCCGTAGTTAAGCGTATTGAGTCGCACGTACAGACCTGGCTGATCAGGTTGCTGGGGGTGATTGTATTCCCGCCTGACATTTTGCTGAAAGGCCAGCAAGAGGTCAATTTCCCCATTGCCCACCTGGTAGTGATTATTGGTATGCAGCCGGTAATGCTGAATCCGCTGGTGCAGCGGACTAAGCTGGTAGGATGCCAGCTCCGACAAGGGCACCAGTGGTCGGTGTTTGATATCATCGAGACCCGGTTCAGCAATTTGCCGCGTAAATCGCCGGGTTAGCGAATCCCGACTGCCATCAGGAATTCCCTGAAGGTTGTCGTAGAGAGCCGCTCCAAACCGCGAGTATCCCCGATTGCCAGTATAGGCCAGCATCGTGGTAACCGTCTTTTCTGAAAAGCCGGTGTTATAAACCCGGCCATCGATTTTATTGTGGTAGTTGGTGGCTGCCCGCAACGAGCCGCGCATATTCCAGGCCCAGCGCGCACCACCGGCGGCTAAGCTGATGGATTCACCGAACAACCGGTTATTGGACTGGTACTCGGAAATCAGGCTGATCTGGAGCTTTCCTTCCGTGTCTTTGGGATAGGTTGGCAACATGCTGACTACCCCTGCCAGGGCATCGGAGCCGTAGAGCAAACTGGCTGGTCCTTTAATGACCTCCGCCCGATCAATGTTATAGCCGTCGACTTCGATCCCGTGTTCGTCGCCCCACTGCTGGCCTTCCTGCCGAATCCCATCGTAGAGGGTTAACACCCGGTTGTAACCCAGGCCTCGAATAAAGGGTTTGGATATATTAGGACCGGTTTTCACCGCATTGAGGCCCGGAGCGTTCTTGACCAATACGTCAATAATGTTGCTACTAGTCGTCGTCTCGATAGCCCGGCGTGAAATAGCTAAAATAGCCACCGGATTTTCCCGAAGCAGCGTGTTTCTGGTCACGCCCGTTACCACCACTTCATTCAGCGTGCTGGCGAGTGGAGACAGGTTTATCGTGTAGGTCTGAAAAGTGGGTTCGACCAGTACGGTATCGGATTGGTACCCTACTGAGGAAACAATTAGTTGATGCGTGACCGAATCTACTTTTATGGGTAGGGCAAACTGGCCTCTTCCGTCGGCCAGTGTTCCTTTTTTCAAACCCATCAGTTGGACATAACAGAAAGGAATCGGTTTATGGGTATCGGTATCAAGAATAGAACCCCTTAGGATTCGATTGGGGGTGGACTGCGCGTAGCATAGTCCTATGGATAGCCCCAGGCTAACCAGCAGGAAAAATGACCTCATGAAGAATAAATTAGTTTAGTAGGCACTACAGACTGCCGGCCCAAAGCCGGAGTCCAATAGACAGGCACGGACTAAACCAGGGGCGGTCCCCGATGCGAGAAGCAACAGAATGGAGCAACCGGCTGATGTGAGCGGTAGGCGAAACGACAAACCGACCGCGAGCGGCTCCGCAGTTGAAAAAGAAAGGCGAAAAAAGCACTGACGACCAGGGGCACATTCGCCGCCAGATCTAATAATAAAATTTCCTGCGCTGTATGGGTATTGGGTAAAATAGGGCCTTTACCAAACGGCCAGTACGGATGCGCATGGACGATTATTCGCCCGTCTGATAACCGGTGGGCATGGCGAAATATCACACCATTGACCCACATTGCCAGAAACAAGCCAAACAGCAGTCTGGCTAAACGAATCTGATGTATATGTAGCCACGGGAGCATTTAACGAGCGTATGATTAATAAGGGATCCGAATGGTGTCGGCACAAGCAATAAATGGTGCCCTACTGATAACGGATGCTCTATGATTAGAGTGGACACATGTTAAAAGACAAAGGTCGAAAATTAGTGATTATATAATGCTAGTATCAGTAAACGTGAAGACCAATTGGTGCGGAATTTACTCAATTTTCCTAAGGTACAGGGTCGTAATTCCCTGCCGTAGCGCGATGGTATGGTTATCTAGCTCCCTATCGACCAGTTTATGATCATGGGGCACGGGCCGGGAGATGTAGTGAGGGTCGATGAAGATGATACCAGAGCCGCTCGTGGAACTTCCCCGAATATTCAGAGGTACGTTTAGCCTCAATGGTAATGAGAACTCCTGTCGAGTGGAATGATTGACTTTATTGTGTCGTAGTCTGCTTGAATTGGGTTTGAGAAAACGGTCGTTTTAACGTACCTGACCGGCACCCGATGAACGAGCCTTATTTTAGCTCGAATCGGTTTGATTATCTGGTACGATTAATCTGAGTTTGATAAACCTGGTTTTTTGCCTTTTTATCGTACCCTATGCCTGCGTCTCCAAAGAAGAACAAAATGCCGACCTGCAGATAGATGATCTAAAACGGCACGGATATGACCAGCTTTTCCTGGAGAAGGTCTCAGGAGCCCGAAAAGATCGCCCTGCCTTCGAGCAAATGCTGAAGGCGCTCCGAACCGGTGATTTGCTGGTGGTGTGGGATATCGACAGGATGGGCCGCGATACGGTAGAAATGATCCAGACCATTGACTGCATCATCGCCCTGAAGGTTGGCTTTAAATCCTTGTCCCAACCCTTCATCGATACCACCACTGATAGCGGTGAGTTCATCTATAAGCTATTTGCGCTGCTGGCTGAACAGGAGCGCAAGCGACTAGTTCGACGTACGAAGGCAGGCCTGGCTGCAGCGCGTGCTCGGGGTCGGATAGGTGGCCGTCCCCGGGGGTTGTCGCCGACGGCCGAGATGAAGGCAAACGCAGCCAAAACGCTGTACCTTGATGGTAACGGCTCGGTCATAATTATGAAGCAGCTAGGCATCAAATCGAAGGAGACGCTATACAGGTGGCTTCGGCTGAAAAGTGTTACGATTAGTGAATCCTCAATTCCTCAGCCAATTCCCGGACCAGTAAGTTCATGAGCCTGGGTCATACCCTATCCATATACAATAAAATTGGCCCAATTCAGGCTACACGTTACGTAACTGATACGTAACTGTTTTGTGTCAATTACCTACCAGTTACGTATCAGTTACGTATAGGAACGCACGATTAATCAATCTGGAGACCAACCGGTGCATTACAGTTCATGGATGGAGGCTTCTAAATCAAACCACCAGGAAACTACCTGTCGTTGGGCTCGCTTCATTTCGGTAAGGAACGAATCATCAAAAGCCACCTTAAACTCTTCGACCCTAAGGCGATTCTCGTATACAAAAATGCGCGCAGTAACGGTCATGACCCGTATCCACTGACGTATCTGGGGTTGATAAGACTTTTGGAACACAGAAAGAAGGGGGCGATTCTGCAGTAAACGAGCTTCCAGAAGTGGTAGCTCAATGGCGTACATGGCAAAAAAAGAGCACCAGTCATCGTTTATATCCTCCCCGAAACTATTTTTACTGGTCTCTCCTTGTGACTCAATGAAGCCTTCGATAAGGGTCAATAGGTCATACAGTAAGTTAAGTTCTGCCATTAGCTCATGCCAGTCCGCATCAGCTACATAATAATGATTATTCCTTAGGCCTATCTCTTCTCCCCATAGATTGTCAGAAAACCGAATGGGCTTAACTAACAGGCCCCCTCCCAGGTTATAGGCTTGAATTTATAGTTAGTGTCCACGGAAATAGTCTGTTTACTCAGTGAAAAGGCCACAGAGGTCAACTCTTTTGTTTTAGTTCGATGGTAGCGCATTTTACAGCGATCATTGCAATACTTGCGGTTAGGCCGTACGTTGTAATCTGATTTATGCTCGGCTAGAAGCGTGCCACATTGTAAACACACATATGTCATAGCATTAATATTTTTTTATAAATATATAGATTTTATCTATTTAGAGTAAACGGTAAGTGTAGTACAAAACTCACACTTGCCCGGATTATAAGCTGTCAACTCACGTTGCCCTGATTCGGTATTGTATATATGGTAGCAAAAGACAGAATCGCGTCTAAAAATCCCTCTGGTCAAATAGAGCAAGTTTAAGTTGGCAATGCCAGTCGATTCATTGTAGGAAAGTGCGTAGGTCGGCTGGGTAGTCAGATAAGTGTTCGGGATAGTCTCGACTGGTTTAGCATCATCAGGATTGCCCAAAGCTAAATTGTCATTGCGAGTAGGTACCGTGCTACCAAAAACCGGAACAGATGGCTGTTTACAGTGATCGAGTGAGAGGATCAGCAGAAACAAAAGCAGTAAATGACAGCGCTCCTAAACGTGTTAGTGATTATTTGTTGTACCTAATGATGTACCTGAAATAGAATCAGCCACTCACAAATTTTGTAAGTGGCTGATTAACAAAGTCGGGAAGGCGGGATTCGAACCCACGACCTCTTGCACCCCATGC
>JAQBNX010000679.1 GCA_028288385.1 Spirosoma sp. | reverse complement strand
CAAGGCCAGGTTGGCCAAATAGCCAATGAGTACGCTGACATAGGCGTCGATTGAATTAGGACGCTGCGGCACCACCGGTTCCAGCAGGATACGCCAGCGTTCGGCCCGGCTCCAGTGGGCAATGATTGTGAGTACGGCCGACGCCAGTACCCATCGGTAGTCAGCTCCCTTTATTTTAGTCCATAAGTCACCCGCATCGAGGTGACTCTGGGTGAAGGTGAACCAAAGGAGTCCCCCGGCAATGGCCAGTGAAATAAGGTATTTGAGGATGTTTTTGGGATTCATAAAAGATACCCATCTAAAAATTATGGGCAGATTCGCGGCATTTAGGCCGTGTTGCGGGAAAAATCCACCACAAAGTAACGGAGTTTCAGTGAGACAGGCAGTAAACCTTTGACAACGGGACCCACTTAGACCTGTACCAGCCGATTATTGCTATCTGGAAATACAACCGTTGGTTTATGGCTACGGGCCTCATCGGTCGTCATCATGGCGTAGGCAATGATAATGATGATGTCACCGACCTGCGCCCGGCGGGCGGCCGCTCCGTTCAGGCAAATGATGCCCGAACCACGCTCACCCCTGATCACATACGTAATGAGTCGCTCACCATTATTATTATTGACAACGTGAACCTGTTCATTTTCGAGCAGACCGGCCGCATCCATCAGGTCTTCGTCGATGGTGATGCTGCCAACGTAGTTCAGTTCGGCCTGGGTAACTTTAACGCGGTGTAATTTTGATTTTAAAACAGTGACAAACATAGTTGGCCAGATAGAATGCACGCTAATGGTGCGATTAAGGCGCGGTAAAGCTACTGCGATTAGGGGCTAATACCCACCAGCGCCTAAGGAACAGGCTGTGGCCTGCCGTGGTTCCTGTCAATACACCGCCATCTCCGGCTCTACGTTCCGTGCCCAGGCATCAATGCCGCCGTCTAGGTTATACAGGTTCGTTAGGCCACCCTGGGCATATAGGTATTCAGCAACGTTGGCCGACCGTATGCCATGATGACAATAAACGACAACGGGCCGGTCGGTAGGAATGCGCTTGCGGTTATTGGGAATCATGCCTACCGGAATCAGCACCGCTCCCTCCAGATGACACAGGTCATACTCGGGCCGTTCGCGGACGTCGAGCAGGAACAGGTCTTCGCCCGCAGCCAGCCGGTTAGCCAATTCCTGCGTCGACATTTTCTGCGGCCCCGATGCTGCTGTCACGGGCCGCATATCCGCCGATGTAAGGCCCTGCCGGGCCAGGTCATCGGCATCGGTCCGGCGTTTGGTTTTTATTTTTTGCTGGCTCATGGTGAGCAGGTCAACCATGAGCAGGTGCTCATTCAGTGGCTGGCCAATGCCCGTAATGAGTTTAATAACTTCGTTAGCCTGATACGTGCCAATAACACCCGGCAAGACGCCGAGTACTCCGGTATCGTTGCAGTTCGGAATCTCAATGTCGTTGGGGTACTCAGGAAACAGGCACCGGTACGTTGGCCCCCGGCGCGGCAATCCGGCCGGGCCATCGCCGAGGTCAGCGTTCAACACCGCCACCTGCCCCTCGAAGCGATGAATAGCCCCGTACACAAAAGGTTTGCCAAGCGTTACGCACACATCGTTGACCAAGTAACGCACCTTGAAATTGTCGGTGCAGTCAACCACCACATCATAAGCGTCGATGATGGCGCGGGCATTGCCCGTTTCCAGTGCCATTGTATACGTATCGAACGTCAAGCCGGGGTTGAGCCGGTTGAGGTGCATAACGGCGGCTTTCGCTTTGGGCTGACCTACCTCATCCGTCGTGTAGATCACCTGCCGCTGGAGATTGCTTAGGTCCACCACATCAGGGTCAATAACACCGATGGTGCCTACACCAGCGGCCGTCAGATACAGCAGCACCGGGCAGCCTAATCCTCCCGCACCAACCACCAGCACCCGGGCATTTTTAAGCCGCAGTTGTCCCTGCTGGCCTAGTTCTGGAAGGTTCAGGTGTTTCTGATAGCGTTGCTTTTCGGCGGGTAGGAGCGTTGTTGCTTCCATGAGACTTGGCGTTTGGCAATCGAACGTGATATTGCAATACTCCAACAGGAATTTGGCGGCTAAAATTGCGCTAATTTCTAAAAATAGGGCATTACGGCAATAGAAGAAAACACGAATGCTTTATCGGTTGAAAGGTGCATTTCGGAACGAGTACCATGAGCCTTAGTTTACTGACTAGGAGACCGTAGTGGCGATACTCAGTTCGGTTAGCTGCGCATCAGAAATGGCTGACGGTGAATCGATCATGACGTCGCGTCCTGAGTTGTTTTTCGGGAAGGCAATGAAATCCCGGATAGAGTCGGCCCCGCCAAAGAGCGAACACAGCCGGTCGAAGCCAAAGGCAATGCCACCATGCGGTGGCGCCCCATATTCAAAGGCGTCCATCAGAAAGCCGAATTGCGCTTTGGCATCTTCTTCCGAAAAACCAAGAATACTGAACATACGGGCCTGCAACGCCCGGTTAAATATACGAATGGACCCGCCCCCTACTTCGGTGCCGTTGATAACCATGTCGTATGCATTGGCTCTGACAGCACCTGGGTCGCTGTCTAACAGCGGAATGTCTTCCGGCTTGGGCGATGTGAACGGGTGGTGCATGGCAAACCAGCGGTTCTCCGCTTCACCGAATTCGAGTAAGGGAAAGTCCAGCACCCACAGACTGCTAAACGTATTGGGATTGCGCAAACCGAGCCGGCTGCCCATCTCCAGCCGCAACTCATTCAATTGCTTGCGGGCCTTGCCGGCCTCGCCCGACACAATCAGCATCAGGTCGCCGGGTTTGCACGGTTCGCCGTTGCTAAAGCGCTCTACCCAGGCTTTCAGATCCGATTCGGAGTAAAACTTATCGACGGAAGATTTTAGGGATCCATCTTCATTATACCGGACGTAGATCAGCCCTTTAGCACCAATCTGTGGCCTCTTGAGCCACTCGGTTAATTCGTCTAACTGCTTGCGGGTATAATGCGCGCAGCCCGGCGCGTTGATGCCCACAACAAGTTGGGCCGAGTCGAAAACGGAAAAGCCTTTGCCCTGCGCCAGGTCAGTCAACTCCACGAATTCCATCCCAAACCGTGTATCTGGCTTGTCGGAACCGTACCGGCGCATAGCATCGGCATAAGTCATGCGGGGCACTTCGGCCAGGTCAATGCCTTTGACGGCTCTGAACAGGTGTCGAACCAGCCCCTCGAACATAGTGAGAATATCTTCCTGCTCCACAAACGACATCTCGCAGTCGATCTGGGTGAATTCCGGCTGACGGTCGGCGCGGAGGTCTTCGTCGCGAAAACATTTTACAATCTGGTAGTAGCGGTCGAACCCCGACACCATCAGCAGTTGCTTAAACGTTTGGGGCGACTGGGGGAGGGCATAAAATTCGCCGGGATTCATACGGCTCGGCACGACAAAATCCCTCGCGCCTTCCGGCGTCGACTTAATCAGAACGGGTGTCTCAACTTCAATGAAATCCTGACCGTCCATGTAGAGCCGTGTTTGCTGCGCCATGCGGTGGCGCAGTTCGAGATTACGTCGAACGGCACCCCGGCGCAGGTCCAGGTAGCGGTATTTCAGACGCAGGTCATCGCCCCCATCGGTTTCATCGTCAATTAAAAAAGGGGGTGTTTTAGCAGCATTCAAGATCGTCATTGACGTAACCTTGATTTCAACGTCGCCGGTGGGCAGATTGGGGTTCCTGGATTTCCGTTCGATTACTGTTCCCGTGGCCTGTAACACAAACTCGCGGCCGAGCGAACGGGCAATGGCAAACAGCTCGGGGTCGGTCTGGCCGTCTTCGAGCAGGAGTTGGGTTATGCCGTAGCGGTCGCGGAGGTCGACCCAGAGAACACCGCCTTTATCGCGGACAGTTTGAACCCATCCGCAGAGGGTTGTGGTGGTGTTAACGTCGGTTAGGCGGAGCTGGCCGCATGTGTGGGTTCTGAGCATTGAGGTAAACGAGCTAATGAATGAAACGAGTGCTGCGGGCCTGAATCGCTGTTCACTCATTCACTTTTTAATGGTGCCGCAAAGGTAAGGAGTTTGCGGGCGCATACGGCATTAAACGGCGTTTGCGTAAACGGGTGACCGTATAAATAGCTAAAGAAAGGCATTTTCCTCGAAGTCCAGGCGTTGTTCATTACGGTCCTGGTCAGCCCTATTTTTTCTGATTCTGTCTTTTCCCGTTAGCGGTTTATTTTGTATATTTACCTCCCCAATTTTTGATAAACAACCATACTAATGACATCGGTAACTGGCCTGAAAACCAGTATGTCGGTGCCCAAACTGCATGAAGCGAGGACGACATAATCCCAATCAACTTCAGATCGACTTTCTGGCCTCTTTTCGCCGGATGCTCATCAGCCTGGGCGGCCCTGAAAAGCTGCCTGCCAACGAAAGTTTATTTATGCGCATGACCGATCAGTGGGAAAATACCCAGGTTATGCCGGCCGATTTGCTCTTTCAGAAAAGCCCCGTTGAAGCTGTTGTATTTCGGCTACAAAAAAATGACCGCGACAGCGGAACAGAGCGTATGCAGTTTCCTGCCGAGCTGATTGCCGGTGAGATTCGCGGGGAGCAGGGACTGACGGGTTTCTCGGCCAAATTTCGGGAGCAGGGATGGGTTATTCTGCCCGCTGAACTCTCTGCCATGTATAAAAATCTTTTTCTGAACATCCTAACGGCTTCGGTTGGGCTAGAGCATTTGTATCCATCCAGGCCCGCCTTACTGGAAGAGGCTGAGCGGGTGGCCCTAGCCGCTATGTTGCCGGAAGAGGAAATTCGTAAGTTTTTCGGACTGCGGCTGTCACGGTTTCCCGACAGTTTCCGCAGCGAAGTTGTCAACTACTACAACCTCCCATTCGATTATGTCCTGAAGCGGGCCAACCACGTAGGACTGGTGTCGGAGCAGGTTATAGAAGAGTCGCGTAATAACACCCAGCCGTTACGTTCTACCATCCTGCGCCGGCCGCAGAGTAGTCGGGCCGCGTAGGTTGGGTAATAATTAACCTGTCATTGACAGGGGACGAACCTGATAGATTTATTCGTTATTAGCCGGTTGGAGACGCTTACGTAACTGACCGGCTTTTTCTATGCGCTTGTTAGTGAAAATTTCAATTGGACTGATCTTTGGCTTACTGCTTGTAGCCCTGGTACTGCACGTATCGGCGAAGAATGAGCGTGAAGCCGAACAGACAGCCCTTAGTTCGATAAAAAAGTCAGTAATCCTGTTGAGCGATTCCTTTCCGCCAAACGGCGATATGCCCATCAGGTGCAGTTGCAAAGGAAAAGAAGTGTCGCCCGCCCTCATATGGGAGGATGTTCATCCCGATGTGAAATCATTTGTGGTGCTGGCTCAGGATTATGACGTACCAACGCCTGCCTTTCCGCTCTATAATCTTTCGCACTGGGTTGTTTTTAACCTTCCAGCGACTGTTCGAAGCCTGCCGGAAGGCGTAACCGCCCAACAGCTACGGCTGTTGGGCGGCAAAGTCGGCCGAAACGGCACCGGCGATCCGACGTATATTGGTCCCTGTCCACCTATTGGCCGGCATGCCTACGTATTCCGGGTATATGCACTCGATCAGATGCTGTTGTTCCCTGACTTACCCAACAAGCAGGCCGTGCTGGATGCTATGAAAGACCATGTGTTGGGCTATGGCGA
>JAQBNX010000619.1 GCA_028288385.1 Spirosoma sp. | reverse complement strand
TTACGAATGGATTACCCATAGCCCGAAGCTATTGGGCGTTAAAAAGCCGCTGCGCCGAGTGCTGGATGCCAATGAGCAAATAGCCCACACCTATTTCAGTAATACCAATCTGGTAAAAACGTTTCCCGTAGAGTCTGCCGTGCAAAAAGCCCGTGTCAATGGGTACGATGGACTTCATTCGCCCATACCCGAAAACTGGCAGCTACAGGTAGACCGCGTGGGTAACGAGCCGCTGCTCCTGACTATGGACGCCATCAGGGCTCTTCCAAAACACGAGCTGGTGTATGACTTCAAGTGTGTGGAAGGCTGGAGCCAGATTCAGCATTGGGGCGGGGCACGACTGTCTGATTTGCTAACTACTTATAAGTTAGGTACGAAGAATGGTCAGGCACCATCACTGGATAAAACCGACGATTTATTCAAATTTGTTGGCATGGAAACGCCTGATAAGGGCTATTATGTGGGTATCGATATCGAAAGTGCCATGCATCCGCAAACACTACTCGCCTACGAACTGAATGGGCAGCCAATTAACAACCAGCATGGCGCACCGGTCCGGCTGATTATTCCGGTCAAATATGGCGTGAAGAACATCAAGCGCATCGGCCGGATTTTCTTTTCCGACACCCGCCCGCGTGACTTTTGGGCCGAGCGTGGCTACGACTACTACGTCGGATTATAGAAAATGTATGGGTGTTTTAACTTAATCGCCTAACGCATTTGATATGAACTGTATCCTGCTGTTGCTCACAGCCGTTGGCATGGTCGTTACGTTGCCTTCTCATGACCCGGCAAAACCGGCAACACAACCCGTTGTCGTACTCGAACTGTTCACCTCGCAGGGATGCTCCAGTTGTCCACCCGCCGATCAGGCTCTGCACGATATTACTAAGAAAGCGGCCCTCGCCGGTCAGGCTGTTTATAGCCTGTCGTTTCATGTTGACTACTGGAACCGGCTCGGCTGGCAGGATCCGTTTAGCAGCAGGCAGTTTACGGACCGCCAGCGGCAATACGACCGCGCCCTTAAGACCCAGACCTATACACCCCAGCTTGTTGTCAATGGTAGGCAGAACGTAGTGGGTGGGCAAAAAACAACGATTGAGCACGCCATTCAGGCGATCCAGAAACAGCCTGCATCGGCTTTTATTGGTGTCGATGGCCGACTTTCGCGTAATGCCCGGCAAGTAACCGTTACGTATACCTTATCGGCGGCCGGCCCCTACCGGTTAAACGTAGCGCTGGTGCAGAAAGAAACCCGCACTGCTGTTAAAAACGGCGAAAACGGGGGGCGCACCTTAGTCAGTACGAACGTAGTGCGGCAGTTTAAGACTACCGAACAGCCGGGAACATCGGGAAGCGTAGCACTACCCATGCCAGATGGCCTGCAACCAGATCAGACAGCCGTTCTGGTTTATGTTCAACGGAACGATACTGGGCAGGTTGTGGGAGCGAAGCTGTTGTAAATCCCTCACATACTCACCACCTGTTTCCCACCTTTCAGTACCATCGTTTTACCCTGCCAGCGCAGCGTGCCCGTCAGGTTAGCAGGCAGTGTCACGCTACCCGCCAGTCCACCCGCTGGGGTTTTCTGAAACTGCACCACAATCTCCCCCGACGGGTGCGGCATTCGGCCGTCGACCGTTGTCAGGTCTCCCAGATGGGGCTCGATACGTACCGACCGAAAACCTGGCTCGGCCGGGCGAATGCCACAGGTGATGGACAGGAGTTCATATAGGGGTGAGGCACTCCATGCGTGGCAGTCGGAGCGGGTTGGCTCGGGTTGCTCAGCAAACGTGGTCAGGCCCATGGCCAGCATATCGCGCCAGGGTTTTAACTGCGGAATGAACTGATCCCCCAGGCCCGCTTTTTTGAGTGCCTCAAATAGGTAGAACTTAAAGTAGAATGTAGCCTGTGTGAGGCTGGTTTGGTTGGTTGCCGACGGTGCATCAGCGCGGCCACTCATTATTTTTTGCAGCAAAGCGGCCTGTTGGGCTACGGGCACGGCATCGGTCAGGACGGCGAGGATGTTCGCATGCTGGCTGAAGGTTTTTTTGGAAGGCGTATCGGCCAGCAGCCCCCCGCCCGCATCCCAACACTGGGTGTATACGGCTTTGTTTAGCCGACGTCCCAACTCCCGGTAGCGTTCGGCCCGTTCATTCTGTCCGAAATGAGCCAGCAAATCAGCCGCCCGGAAATAGGTATAGACCTGTTGCAGCGTCAGGATGCTGGACCCCTCGTTCACACCCGGCGGTACGCCCCCAATTCCCGTTTCCTGGCTCCAAGGCCAGGCCCAGTCCACAAAATTCCACCAGGTCAACGGTCCGTTCAGACCGGTTTTGGTGAGCCGCTGCTCGTGCCAGTCCAGCACGCTCAAGATACCCGGCAGCATGGATTTGACAAAGGCATCATCGGTTCGGTGCATCCAGTAGTCATGAACCATGCAGACCCAGAAGAGCGAAAACGTCGGAATCACCTGAAAGTCGGCCGAAGGGTACCGGCTCTGCGTCAGTCCCTCGTTGAACCGGCTGTGGTCGTAGTCCAGAATGGCTTTGCGCATGAGCCGGTCGTCGCCCGACACATACAGCGAAATCAATGATTGGATGCGCGTATCGCCCACGTACTGCAACTGTTCGTAGTAAGGACAGTCGTAATACGTTTCGCCCGCGCAGAGTTGTGCCGTGCGCCAACCCACATCCCAGATGGCCTTCAGCGTCGTGTCGACCCGCGCAGAGGTGCTGGGCAGAGGGGTACCCGGCTGTGACGTACTGGCCGAAAACTGCGCTTTCTCTTCAAAAGGGTAGCCCGTAAACTGCCCGACCAAATCCTCCAGTACCAGTGGTTCTTTGGTCGTTTCTACTGTGAGCTGCAGGTAACGATACGTCCGAAACCAGAGTGGCCGGAAGGTTCGGCGGGCGTTCCCATCCGCTACGTACTGGTCCTCAAATCCGCGCATGGTCCGGCCATTCACCTCATTTCGATTGCCTTTCTGATTTTTGGCATCGACCAGGGCTTCGGCGTAGGTCAACGTAACAACGGCTCCTTTGCCCCGGCTAACCGTCAACTCGGGATAGGCGTTGGTAAGATGGCCCTGATCAAGGAGAAATACGGCTTTTGTATTGGCTTTGACGGTCACAGGTGCGGTACCCAGCAGAAAACCAGCGCTCATTTTACCGTTCTCTTCCCGCCGAACTGCTGCCAGCCGGGTTGGGTATTCTTGCATCATGGGAATCTGGCGCGGTACCAGTCCCCAGTTGCCGTCGCTGCCGAGGCCGCGCGGTTTCGTAGGATAGCCAAATAGTTTGGCGGCCAGCCATGTCTTATCGTCGTAGCCTGGCGTTTCCCAACCCCATGGATACTGAACTGCATCGACCCGGTCTCCATCGCCGGCAACGATGTAGGTTTGCAGTTTGGCCATGTCGTTCTTAACGGGTGAATACGCAAGATTTTGGTAGACTTTCCAACTGGCATCCGTGTTTGCTACTTTTTCCACTGCGCCATCCCCCTGCATCAAAAAGCCCGTTTGGTAGGTCATCTGCGCAAACGGTATGCCTTCGCCCATGTTCCAGACCTGAGCGGCCAATACGTTGCGACCTATCTGCATAAATGGGGCCAGGTCCAGGGTTTCGTAGTTCCAGTTCTGGGCGTCGGAGCGGGCCGGGCCCATTGCCACTGCGCGGCCGTTCACAAACAGTCGGTAGCGGTTGTCGGCCGATACGTGTACCACAAAGCGCGTGGGCTTCTGCGGCAGTTCGATGGTTTTACGAAAATGATAGATGCCGTACTGCCGGGCGGGGGCTGTGGGGTGTAAAATCCAGCGGGCAGGCCAGTAGGTATTGGTCCAGTTGGTGGGGGTTGCGTTCGGTAACTGGCCAAATCCAGTAATAGACGCTATCAGCAAAAATAAAAAGGGCAGGATCGCTTTCATAACAGCAATGATATAAACCGAAAGGGACATTTTTGACCTGCTTACTAACTTCGCGTGTCCTGTCGTACTTTCGCCCCGGATTCCTAACTTCTGAAACCACATGTATTTTCTTGGATTTGACCTCGGCAGTTCGTCCGTCAAAGCGTGTTTGATCGAAGCTGAAACTGGCAAGGCCGTAGCCTCGGCATTTTTCCCCGAAACTGAAATGCCCATCGAATCACCCCAGCCGGGATTCGCGGAGCAGCAACCCCAAAACTGGTGGATAAACGCCTGCCGGTCCAGCAAAGCCGTGATGCAGCAAACGGGCATCCAGCCATCCGACGTAGCGGCCATCGGTATATCCTATCAGATGCATGGTTTGGTGATTGTTGATAAGGCCTTCAACGTCCTGCGTCCGTCTATCATCTGGTGCGACAGCCGGGCTGTGCCTTACGGTAATGGCGCTTTCGACGCCCTTGGCCACGACCGCGTACTGAAACACCTGCTCAATTCACCGGGCAACTTCACCGCTGCTAAACTGGCGTGGGTAAAAGCCAGTGAGCCAGCCGTATATGCCCAGGTAGCCCATTTTATGCTGCCGGGTGACTACCTCGCTACCCGCATGACGGGCGAAATAGTGACCACCGCGTCGGGTCTGTCGGAGGGTGCGTTCTGGGATTTTCAGGCCAACCAGCCCGCCCAGTTTCTGCTCGATTACTTTGGCTTTGACCCCGCCCTGATGCCTCCCATTCAACCAACCTTCGCGGAGCAGGGTAGGCTGACCCCGACAGCAGCGGCTGAGCTAGGTCTCCAGCCCGGAACGCCGGTAACGTATCGGGCCGGAGACCAGCCCAACAATGCGCTGTCACTTAACGTACTGGAGCCGGGCCAGATTGCCGCTACGGCTGGTACGTCGGGGGTGGTGTATGGGGTCAGCGATCAGGCCAGTTACGACGCTAAATCGCGAGTCAATACGTTCCTGCACGTTAGCCACACCGCTGATGCTCCCCGTTATGGCGTCTTACTATGCGTAAACGGCACGGGTATCCTGAATAGCTGGCTGCGCAATCAAATGCTGCGCGGGTCGGTTAGCTACTCGGATATGAACATTCTGGCACAGGAAGCACCCGTTGGAGCCGATGGCCTGGTCTGCCTGCCATTTGGCAACGGGGCTGAGCGAATGCTGGAGAATCAGGACCTGGGTGCCTCGTTTCAGGGGTTACAGTTGAATCGACATGGGCTACCACACATGGTGCGGGCTGCGCAGGAAGGCATCGTGTTTGCGCTGTACTATGGCATCAAGATTATGGAAAGCGTGGGCGTAGGGTTGCAAACAATTCGGGCGGGCGAGGCTAACATGTTTCTCAGCCCGCTCTTCCGCGATACCCTCGCGAACCTGACCGGCGCAACCATCGAACTTTATAATACCGATGGGGCACAGGGTGCCGCCCGTGGGGCAGGCATTGGCCTGGGCTACTACAAAACTACGCAGGAAGCCTTTACGGGTTTGCACGTAACAAAGACTATCGAACCAGATATGCGGGCGCAGGAAGGGTACAAAGAGGCTTATGAACGGTGGCAAAACGCCTTGGTAAACGGCTAAGCCTGGTAACTCTCTAAGTACCAACTTACAACTGGTATAATTCATTAGTATAACGTCCCGTTTCTGCCTCCATTGGTTAATAAACAGGACTGTTTTTACACGCGCATCCTGATCCTGTAGGGAGAAATTTAACAGATAAACCTTTTTATAGTTGATAAGTAGCCTGAAAGCAACGGACCTTTGGGCTACTTGTTTTGTTTTCAAACCCTGATACGCATGTCTCAACAAAATCTTACCCTTGGCGATACCGCTTATTTTCCATTCATCGAGAAGCCGGTTGCCTACGAAGGCCGCGAGTCCGACAACCCGATGGCGTTCAAGTATTATGACGCCAACCGGCCCATTCTGGGCACACCCATGAAGGACCTGTTTCGGTTTGCAACGGCCTACTGGCACACGTTCGTTGGCACCGGTGCCGACCCCTTTGGACCGGGTGTGAAGCACTTCCCCTGGGATGCCAACCCCGACCCACTGGCTGCGGCTCATGACAAGATGGACGCTGCCTTTGAGTTCATTACCAAAATTGGCATGGAGTACTACTGCTTCCACGATGTTGACGTAGCGCCCGAAGGCAAATCGAATTCTGAATTTGAAAAAAACTTTCGCGCCATTGTTGACTACGCCAAGCAAAAGCAGGCTGCCAGTGGGGTTAAACTCTTATGGGGAACGGCTAACCTTTTCAGCCATGAGCGTTACATGAATGGGGCCAGCACCAACCCCGATTTTCACGTATTGGCCCACGGCGGCTGGCAGGTTAAAAATGCCATCGACGCAACCATCGAACTGGGCGGACGGGGCTACACCTTCTGGGGTGGGCGTGAGGGCTACATGTCGCTGCTGAACACCAATATGAAGCGGGAACAGGAGCACCTGGGCAAATTTTTGCAAATCAGCCGCGACTATGCTCGTAAGCAGGGTTTCAAAGGTTCATTCTACATCGAACCGAAGCCCATGGAGCCAACCAAACACCAGTATGATTTCGATGCGTCTACTGTGGTTGGCTTCCTAAACCGGTTTGGGTTGCAGGACGATTTCGAGCTGAACATCGAAACTAACCACGCTACGTTAGCCAGCCACACGTTTGCCCATGAACTGCAGGTGGCAGCCGACAACAACATGCTCGGCAGTATCGACGCTAACCGGGGTGACTACCAGAATGGCTGGGACACCGACCAGTTCCCGGTAGATGTCTACGAACTGACCGAGGCCATGCTCGTAATTTTGGAAGCGGGAGGGCTTAAGTCAGGTGGTGTAAACTTCGATGCCAAAACACGCCGGAACTCCACCGACCTTGAAGACATTTTCATTGCCCACATTGGTGGAATGGATACGTTTGCCCGGGCTGCTATAGCCGCCGAAGCCATACTGGGAAAATCTCAGTACAAAAAATTGCGCCAGGAGCGTTACGCCAGCTACGATTCGGGCGAAGGTGCCCGGTTTGAGAAGGGTGAACTGACACTCGAAGACCTGCGCCAGTATGCCATGACCAACGGTGAACCAAAACAAGTTAGCGGCAAACAGGAATTGTATGAAATGATTGTAAATCAGTACATTTAGCGTTAGCATGAGTAGACCGGTACAGTTTAGGGCAAACTGTACCGGTCTACTTTAAACTCTACGCTGATGTATGTATTCATAGGAATTGGATTGCCGGAACTACTATTGCTGTTGTTCGCTCTGGGCGTTTTCCTGTTGCTACCCCTAATGGCACTCGTCGATGTCCTGCGAAGCGACTTTAGAGGAGCGAACGATAAACTAATCTGGGTAATTGTTATCCTCTTCCTGAACATCATTGGCGCTGTACTGTACTTTTTTATTGGACGTAACCAACGTACTAAATGAAACACCTATTCTCCATAGTTGGGCTATTTTTTACCCTTCCTCTGTTAGCCCAAACGCCCGACGAAACCGCCGTTAAAGCCACTATTACCCGCATGTTCGACGGCATGAGCAAGGCAGACTCTACTCTACTGAAACCGTTGTTTGCGCCCGGTGCACGGTTGCAAACCGTCCAGAACAAGCAAGGTGTCGTATCGGTGAAGGAAGACCCCATTACGGGATTTATTGCAGCGATTGGTAAAGCAAAAGCCGGAACACTGGACGAGCGTCTGTCGGGTATGGACATAAAAATCGATGGTGACCTTGCCACCGCCTGGACGCCCTACTCATTCTACTTTAACGGCAAGCAAAGTCACTGTGGGGCTAATGCGTTTACGCTCGTTCGCCTGGCTGGTGACTGGAAAATTCAAAACATTATTGATACCCGGCGGACGTGTTTATAACACGTAGTGGTTGGGCATTTTGATTTCCTCTCCGCATTAATGTTGCCACCTCGGCTGCCGCTTCTCCACGAAAGCAGCCATCCCTTCTTTAGCGTCGGGGGTTTGCTGAAGCTCCTGAAACTGTTCATACAGAAAAGCCTGCTGCTCCTCTGGTGAGAGAGACTTTAAGTGCTGCATAGCCCGAAGGCCAAACTGCATGGCCGTAGGCGAAAATTGCTTCAGCTCATCGGTTAGACGGGAGACACTGTTACTTAACTCATTGGCAGGCACCACCTCCGTTACTAAATTTACCGAAAGCGCTTCAGCAGCCGTGATCGTGCGGGCACGCAGACACAAGTCTAAAGCCGTACGAGCGGGCATAATGTCGAGCAAAATAGCCAGCACCTGAAACGGGAACAGCCCGCGTTTCACTTCAGGCAGGCTGAACGTGGCCGATTCGGCCGCCACGACATACGTGCTACCCCCCACCAGCAAAAAGCCACCGGCATAGACTGGCCCCTGCACCTGCGCAATACATGGCTTGTGCAAGCCTGCCATCAACTCACCCAACCGAACTGGACCGGCTGGTTCGGGAACAACCGGCAACTCGGCTGGTAGTGCCGAACCATCGGATTGGGACAATGCTTTAAGATCCATACCCGCGCAGAATGTATCGCCCGCTGCTGCCAGCACCACGAGCCAGACAGCGGGCGTATGATGCGCGTAGGCCAGCGCAAACGCCAGTTCATTAAGCATCGGCGGGCTGAGCGCGTTCTTTTTTTCGGGCCGGTTGAGCGTGATGGTCAGGACGTGCTCCTTGAACGTAACGAGCAGATAATGAAATCCTTCGGCTGGAAGTTGAGCAGTTTGGTTGGCAGTGTACAGCATAGCCAAAAGAGATTACATTAGCTGCTTCCACGTCCCTTTTACCCAGTTGTATTTGAGCGTACTAGGTAGGGCCTTCCAGAAATATTTGTTTACCTCAACGGCAAAGGACGGCTGCATGTAGCAGTTGATGGCGCAGCCTTCACAGGCTGGTAAACGCCCTTCCAAAGCTACTAATTTCTTGACCTCATCCGAGCGATAAAGGGCATACAGGTTGTTGTCGATTGGAAAATCTTTCAAACCCAGGTGATAGCAGGGCAAGACTAATTTATTCTCGGGCGAAATCACTAAAGTGGTGCTGCCGGCCCGACAAATAGGTGCGTCGATATGGTTGCCCCCGTCCTGCCGCAGTTGGATAAACGCATCGTTGATATACACGTTTTTTTGCTTCCCCCACCAGGACATCTGTTCCAGCGTATTGTCTGAAAGGCGGTCTCCGGTTTCCACCGTGTTGTACTCAAACACCGGATTTAAAATCAGCATCAGGTTATTTGGCAGACAGATTTCCTCGAGCATCTGCCGAATCTGGTGAACGTTACGTTCAAATACCGTGAACAGAATATCCGGCCGTTCGCCCAATTCCCGGGCCAGGGCAATCGATTCCATCACTCTATCAAAACAACGTACGCCCCGCGATTGGTCGTGCTCGTGGGCCACCGGCGAATCGAGCGAGAAATGCAGCATATCGACTAGTCCCCGCAGTCGTTCGGCCTGTTTGGGATACAGGAGGGCATTTGTCGTAACCGTGGTGATAAGCCCGAGTTGTTTGGCCTCCCGGAGCAGGTCGGGCAACTGGCGATGCAGCAGTGGTTCGCCACCTGTGAAATCAACGACCCGAACGCCTAAGCGTTTTAGATCGCGTAGGTTTTGCCGGGCGTTGTCGAGTGTTACGTAGGGCGATGGCCGCTCCCAGATGTCGCAAAAACTACAGGTCGCATTGCAGCGATACGTAACGTAGTAGTTGCAAAGAACGGGATGACGGACAAGGCGCATTACTTTAACATGACAAACAGGCTGGACAGTTTATCTTTTAAATCTTTACGGTCTACAATAAAATCCAGGAAGCCGTGGTCTAATACGAACTCGGCACTCTGAAAATCTTTGGGCAGGTCTTTACCAATGGTTTCACGGATGACGCGTGGCCCGGCAAAGCCAATGAGCGCTTCCGGCTCGGCAATGTTAAAGTCGCCTAACATGGCATAGGAAGCCGTTACTCCCCCGGTTGTTGGGTCGGTCAGCAATGATACGTAAGGCAGTTTGGCCTGAGAAAGCAAGGCTAATTTTGCCGACGTCTTCGCCATTTGCATAAGCGAAAAGCCAGCTTCCATCATCCGTGCCCCACCCGACCGCGAAATCATCAGAAATGGCGTTCGGTTCTGAATAGCGTAGTCGATAGCACGGGCAATCTTCTCTCCCACAACAGATCCCATTGAGCCACCAATGAAGTTGAAATCCATTACAGCCATCGTTACGGTTGACCCATTTAGAGGGCCATGTGCCGTCCGAACCGCATCATTCAATCCCGTTTTAGCAATTGTGGCTTTCACCCGGCCAGGATATGGCTTTGTGTCAGTAAAATTCAATGGGTCAGCCGAGGTCATGTTCACATCCAGTTCAATGAACTCGTTCTCGTCAAAGAGAATGGAGAAATATGCCTCGGAACCGATTTTTTCGTGGTAGTTGCAATGAACACACGTATACGCATTCAGCTTGTGTTCCCGCGTGTGCATTGCTTTTTTACAATTAGGACATTGATACCACAAACCGTCGGGGGCTTCCCGTTTCATTTCGGTTGGGGTTTGAATGCCCTTATCTTTTCGAACGAACCAAGACATTGTCAAAGAGTTTTCGGTGACTGTTCACGCCCGGCAGGAGTTGGTCCGGTTTCGTAAACGGGCTATAAAGATACGAACACCCTCCACCAATTCAGTCATGCAGGGATTCAGATAATAACGGCAGCTTAACGTGTCCGTAACATTCACCGTAAGATAAATCCTATAGGTTGTTCACTTCTTTGTGCTATTCAGCAGCTGACACCTTTCTGATAACATACCATGAAAAAGGGCTTACAGCGTAATGTAAGCCCTTTTTCATGGTATGTTATCAGAAAGGTGTTAACCTCAATCGTTTAGTTTAGAGCGTACAAACTCATGCTCGGGCAACATGGGCAAGGCATAGAGTAAAGTTTTGTTCCGTTCAAATGTTGGCCTGTCGAGTTCCGCCGGTACATGAGGACCCTTGACGAAGGCATCCACCATTCGCCGTATTAAATCCGCATCGCCGGGTCTTTCTTCATCGTCCATTATCAGCGTGTCGCTGTCATCGGATGGCTCCTGCCGTAATCCCAAATTCGGTGTCGAGTCGGGTCGATTAATAGTAATTCCACCCGGCCCCGTCATCGTCATTTCTTCTTCCTGAACCTTATCCGTTACGTTAACCCGGACTGTATCAACGTCGTCACTATCGGCTTCAACAGGCACAAGAATATTCGATGGCACCTCCTGTTCGAGGTCGTCCTGCGGCAGTTCCAACTCAGGGGTATTATCCATCATAACCTCAGGCTCCGCTGTTCCTTTCAGTTGATCCATCAACGTAGTGGTTCCATCGAAACCTGCCGCTATGATTGTCACCCGCAGATTGTCACCCAGTGTTTTATCCGTAATCGCTCCGAATTTAAACATCCGGGCTTCGGTCTGGATTTTTCGGGCTACGTGTTCGGAAATGGCCATCTGCTCTTTGAGCCGCATAGCGTGTTCCTGGCTTGACGAGATAGTGAGCAGGATTCGTTTGGCCCCCCGAATGTCGTGGTCGTTGAGCAACGGTGAATTCAGGGCGGCTTCGATGGCACGGATGGCGCGGTCCTCTCCACCTGCCTCTGCTGAACCCATCACCGACTGACCGGCATTTTCGAGCACTTTTTTAACGTCGGCAAAGTCAGCGTTTATGTCGCCCTGCGTGGTAATGATTTCAGCAATACTCTTAACAGCGTTGGCGAGCACATCGTCAGCATGTGCATACGCATCGGTCCACGTCAGTTCGCTGTACAACTCGGCTAGTTTGTCGTTCAATACAACTAACACCGTGTCACAGCTTTTCTTTAGCTTCTCAATGCCTTCGCGTGCCTGCTCTTTCTTATCGGTGCCTTCAAAATAGTACGGAGCAGTCACAACGGCTACAGTCAGTAACCCCATCTCGCGGGCCACTTCGGCCACCACCGGAGCCGCGCCCGTACCCGTTCCTCCGCCCATCCCGGCTGTTATGAACACCATTTTGGTAGGGGGAGCCAGCAAACTGCGAATTTCATCAATACTGGCGCGGGCGGCATCCTCACCTGCTTTTGCTTCGGTGCCTGCTCCTAATCCATCGCCCAACTGCAACTTGGTGGGCACTGGATTACTCATGAGTGCCTGCCGGTCGGTATTACACACGGCAAAATTCACGTCCTTCATATCCAGTTTGTGCATGTGCTTCACGGCATTGCCGCCCATGCCGCCCACACCAACAACCTTAATGATGGTCGTGTTTTCTTCTAATATCTCAAATCTATAGCCCTGACTAAGCATCGTTTGGGGTCTGTTGGGTCTGTGGTGTCTTATCCTGATCTAAAAAGTCCTGAATGCAATTAAACCGGCACGGGGCCGGTCTCCCCCTCGCGGGTCGTTAATATGGGTCGGTTTCGTTGCCGCGAATCGGTTTAGTTACACGCCGTATCCAGGCCATGATTCCGCTTTCTTCGGGCTCCTTTTCAGGAGCTTTCTCCCGGTCACGACTTACCGGCGACGGCGGAGCCGTGTAGGCCGGTCTGGCCGGGGGCGGAGTAGCATCTTCACTGTATGCCGCCCGGGTAGGATCGCTAATGAAAGAGATTCGATTATCAATTGTTTTGTAGCCGGCCCAAACTAATCCAACGGCAGTAGCGTAAGCCGGATCTCCTACTAAGTCGGCCCGTCCATTGGGTTCGAGGTGCTCAGGATAACCAACACGTACCTCTTCAACACCCGTTACACGCCCGAAAATTTGTTCCACACCTGGAACCAGGGCTGTTCCGCCGGTTAGTACAATACCGCCCAGCAGCTTACCTTCATAGCCCGATCTGATAATTTCAGCCTGCACTAAAGCGGCTATTTCGCGCAGACGATCCTCCATAATGACCGCTACGTTTTTCAGCAGAACGTCTTTCGGTTTACGGTTGCTAAGCCCGGGTACCGCTACCACTTCATTCAGGTTGTATTCGGCTGGATTGGCACTGCCAAATCGTTTTTTCAACTGCTCGGCCTGGTTGGGTAAAATTTTACATCCGGCCTGAATGTCGGACGTAAGGCTGTTACCCGCCCATGGAAACACGGCTACATGCCGCAGGATGTTTCGATAATAGATTGCCATTTCGGTGGTACCACCGCCAATGTCTACAATAGCAACACCCGCATATTTCTCTTCGTCGGTCAATACCGCGAGGCCAGATGCCAGCGCCGACAGCATCATCGTCTCCTGCTGTAAGTTATTCCGGTTAATACACTTCCGGACGTTCCGGGTTGCATTGGACTGAGCCGTAATCAACTGAAAGTCAGCGCCTAGCTTAACGCCGTTGCGGCCAACGGGCTGTTGCACGTTGGTCTCGTTGTCGACCATGAAATCCATGGGCAAGGCGTGCACAATTTCCTTGTCGGCTGGTATTGACGTGCGGTTTCGGTACATATCGCTCACCAGATGGTCGATGTCCTCGATCTGTACTTCATCTCCGGATGATGAGCGGGTAATGTTTCCGCTCGCTTTTACCGACAAGACGTGGGAGCCGCTAAAGCTGACATTAACCAGTTGAATATTGATATTCGACTGATTGGCCGCTTCAGACACGGCACGCTTAATAGCGTTGACCGTGTTATTGACGTTCACAACGGACCCTTTGGCCACGCCATCAGTGAGTTGTGTTTCGCCCACGCCCAGCACTTCGAGCGTTTCCTGGTCCTTACTGTTCCGGACCACCCGGCCTGCCACCGCACACACTTTTGTGCTGCCGATGTCTAAACCAACCACAATTTTATCGTCAACACCTACAGTCGTCATTCGCACACGATTTGATTTCGATATTGAACGCTCACCCGGCGGTAACAGTCCCAACCTTTCGCCGGTAAAACGTCCGTATAAAATAATTTCAATTTCTTAAACTTAACCTCCAAATCGACTGGCTGGCCAAACTCGATCTGATGCGTTCCCATTTGGGGCCACATTGTTACGTCGCCCTGCTCATCAACTGACAGTTCGGCAATTTGTGCCCGCCAAAACGAATCATTCTGAATCTGTTTCAGCATCGTTAGTAACGGCCGGTTGCGTTCACTAACCAGTGATCTGTTCTGGGCAAAATATTGACCCGTCAGCACTGGAACCCGGGCAGAGTAGTTCATCGAAACCGGGA
>JAQBNX010000612.1 GCA_028288385.1 Spirosoma sp. | reverse complement strand
CGCAGCAGCGTAAATCCTTCGTTGGTACGTTCCCAGCTTTCATCTTGCTGGTTTTTCGTCATTACGCAGTATACATACTCGCCATGGGGTGCATGGACCAGCACTACTTCTGACCGGGCCTGGTTGACAGCTCCATTTTTACAGGCTGTTTTTATTTCAGGAGGCAATTCCGCTAGACCGTCGTTGTCCCAGTACTGACGGCCCAGATTCCTGTACATCTCGTCACTGGCATCGGGGCTGACGGCACGCCCCTGCCGGATGTAGGTTAACAAAGTGGCCAGTTCGCGGGGAGTGGTTTGTCCCCAGCCGTATTGCTTTTGGTTAGCCGTGCGCCCTGGTGTTCGGGAGTTGACCCGAGTCTGATGAAATCCGTTTGTTTCGAGCCACTGGTTAATGGCCCGGCCGCCACCGGCCAGGGCCTGACACCACAAACTACCCGTATTGTCGCTGACGGTTTCCATCAGCATTACTACTTCACTAAGCGGAATCTTTGCTCCGTCTTTGAGTGACCCGACAATACCATCGTCATAATGCAGCGAATCTTTATACACTAGTTCCTGCCCATACCTGAGTTCACCCCGGTTAATTTTGTCAAACAATCCGCATTGGATTGGAATTTTAACGGTGCTGGCCGTTGGAAAAAGCGTATCGGCATTGATGGCAACGGTTTTGCCAGTGCGCAGATTTCGAACATAAATACCGACCTCACCACGGAAACCCGTCAGCAGCGTTCGAAGCTGGTGTTCAAGTCTGGCATCATTCCTGGTCGGCTGGGCATGGGCAACCAGAAATTTAGCACTGAAAAGCAGGCAGATAACAAAGCGCATCAGGTGAGTAGGGATTTAACCAATTTAAGGTGGGTGCTTGAAAAGTGTTCCTGTTCATAGAACCGGATCGTATCATGACGCTTTCGGTTGGTAGTAACTTCCAGGTTTACGAAGCCTTCCCGAATGGCCAGGGTATCGAGTGTGGTTATAAGCTGATGCCCAATACGCTGATTTCGGTAGTCGGGTTTTACGTACAGTTCCTGTATCTCAGCAACTTTGCCCGTGTGATGCAGCAAATACTGCACATGGCAACTAACAAAGCCAACTACTAGACCTGCCCACTCAGCTACAAGGTAATGAATCATGGGATTGGCCAGGTTATGACGAAATACGTCTGTAAACAGGCCAGCGTCCAGGAGAGACCCTTCCAGATCGCACAAAAATCCATAAACTACGTCCGCATCACTACGGCGGGCAGATCGGATGAATAGCGATGGAGTAGATTGAGTTGTCACCGCGTTTCTGGTTAGGTGTAAGTGACGCTTTTTACTGGAAACAGATATGGTTCGTTCCTCATATTTAAAAATATGCACGACCGTCAGAGCGCATAGATGAAGGCTCAAGTTGCCATTTTTTTCTTATTTAGTGAAAGATGTTGTTGCTAACTTGCCCTGTGTCCATCTAACAATGGAACTTATATGATACTCATACTCTAAAATTGTAAACTACAACTTAACATTTTAATTAAAATATATATTGAATAGTTACAATTGGTATATTAAATCGCTTACATTTACGAGTAGGTATTTATCCTTAATCGTAAATGTTATTATGACGGCTATTCCCGGGTTTGCCCAGCAAACCGTAGTACCTAAAGCTACGTTAAATCCTCCTGCTACACCCCTCCTTACCATCGACCCATATACCAGTGTGTGGTCATTTGGGGATCGGCTCAATGGCGATGCTACCCGCCATTGGACAGGACAAGCCCAGCAATTAAACGGCCTCATCAGGGTAGATGGAAAAACATTCAGATTCATGGGGAAACCGTCTTTGGGAGGGGATACGATCGTTCCATCGGGCGAACGGCAGGCGTATCAGGCTAAGTATATAACCGAGAAACCCACATCCAATGACTGGATTAAACCTGAATATGATGACAGTCAATGGGCAGTGGGTGAAGGAACGTTCGGAACCCGAAACACGGATCGTACCTCATGGACTACAACCGATATTTACGTCCGGCGCACTGTAATGCTCGACCAGGTTCCCAGCGGTCCGCTATTGGTCAATGCCATTCAAAACGACAGCTACGAACTCTTTATCAATGGGGAACGGGTAGCCGGTGCATCGGGCGTATCGTCTGCCTATCGTGCTACGCCTACCCACCGGAATGGGACAGAGCTGCTCCGGAAAGGCCGAAATATCATTGCTTTTCATAGTCAGAACTTCTCAGGGCCTGGCTTTGTCGATCTGGGTCTGGTGGAAGAACGGGTTATTCAAGACCAAACCGCCACGCAGATTGGCCGGCGCATGACGGCTACCCAGTCGAACTATACCTTTGCCGCAGGGGGTGTTAAACTAAGCGTTACGTTCATGGCCCCGTTGCTGATGGATAACCTGACGGCCTTGTCGCGGCCGGTTCAGTACGTCAGCTACAGCGTTCAGGCAACGGATGGCAAACTACATGAGGTAGAATTGTACACCGACGTTTCGGCCGAACTTGTCGTTAACTCACCTGATCAGTTGGTCACGTGGCGACGGGGTCGTGCTGAATGGGCTTCTCCAACCGCCGGTTCAGGACCGGAACGACCACCACTTGATTATATGCGTGTTGGTACTGTCGAACAGAAAGTGCTAGGCCGTAAAGGAGACGATGTCCGAATCGACTGGGGCTATTTATACGTAGCGTCCGCTGTCGAAATTGGGACAAGCAGACGAATCGGCTCGCTGCTAAGCGCCCGAAACCAGTTTGAGCGCGAGGGGCGCGTGACAGACCTGCACGAGCGGATGCCCCGAATCGTGAGCGACAGTCTACCCGTGCTGGCAACGAGCATGGCCCTCGGCAAAGTGGGCAGCCGGGTAGTTCAACGGCAATTGTTGATTGGCTACGACGATGTGAAATCGATAGAATACGGTGGACAACCCCTCGATGCCTGGTGGCGTAAAGGCGGATCGTCAACAAATGGCAAAAGGTCTGCAACGCCAGTCACTATGGAACAGGCGTTGCAGGATGCCGACGCCGACTACAGTAAACTTAAAATTGCCTGCGACCTCTTCGATAAAAAACTATATGCTGATGCCCTTGCCGCTGGTGGTGCCGACTATGCTAACCTTTGCGTACTAGGCTATCGACAGGCCATTGCGGCCCATAAACTGGTGGCCGGACCTAATTGCGAGGCTTTCTTTTTTTCGAAAGAAAATTTCTCCAATGGCTCTATCGGCACAGTCGACGTAACGTACCCATCGGCTCCGCTGTTCTTATTGTATAACCCCCTGTTACTGAAGGGAATGATGGAGCCAATCTTTCAATACTCGGAAAGCGGCCGATGGACCAAACCCTTTGCGGCCCATGACGTAGGCACCTATCCAATAGCCAACGGGCAAACATATGGCGAGGATATGCCAGTGGAGGAGTGCGGCAATATGCTGATTTTGACAGCAGCCATTGCCGCTGTTGAAGGCAACGCCAACTATGCCAGACAACACTGGCCAACGCTGACTGTCTGGACGGATTATCTGATAAAAAATGGTTTTGACCCAACCAATCAACTCTGCACGGATGACTTTGCTGGTCATATTGCGCGCAACGCTAACCTATCGGTGAAGGCAATTATGGGTATTGCCAGCTACGGCTATCTTGCAGGGCGCATGGGGGATAAAGCGCGCGAAAAAGAGTACATTGAGATGGCCCGCGACCTGGCCCGTAAGTGGATGAAATTAGCCGAGGATAAGTCAGCTACAGACGGTCGTCATTATACACTTACGTTTGAAAATCCGGGCACTTGGAGTCAAAAATACAACCTGGTGTGGGATAAGCTGCTTAAACTAAAGGTTTTTCCGACCGAAGTGGCCAAAACCGAGATGGCGTATTATCTGACGAAACAGCAGCCATTTGGCCTCCCACTGGATAGCCGTAAGACATACACTAAATCAGACTGGATTGTCTGGACTGCTACCCTGGCCGACCGACCGGCTGACTTTCAGGCCCTGATTGCGCCCGTGCTGAAATTTGTCAACGAAAGCCCCGACCGCGTGCCGCTAAACGACTGGCATGAAACCACCGACGGGCATAAGGTGGGCTTTCAGGCCCGTTCTGTCGTGGGTGGGTACTACATCAAAATGCTGGAGAAAAAGCTCGTCAAATAACGCTTACGACGGGTATTTGTCAGTGCGGACAGAGCCCAATTGCAGGTTGGTAAGGTCATCGTTAAAATCCCTGCAATGCATCAGACTCGTAAACGTGACGGCCCTTTAGTTCCTGTTGCATGGTAGTCAGCATAGCATTGGCAACTTTGGATGCTTCAATGCCTTTGTATTTTGATGGAATGAGCGGGCCAAAAAGGCGCATGGCCCCTTCAGCCAACCGTTCTCCGAATCGGTTTTCGGCCCGGTGTCCAAGCAAAAGCGAAGGGCGGAAAATGAGCAGCGTTGGAAAATTCAACGCTGCTAGGTCGCGTTCAACTTCACCTTTTACGCGGCTATAAAAAAACGATGATTGTGCGTCGGCGCCCATCGCCGTAACGATAGCGAACTGCCGGGCTCCATTGTCGAGGCCCCGTCGGGCTACATCCATGGGATATTGATAATCCACTTTTTTAAAGGCTTCCTTCGAACCCGCTTTTTTCATCGTAGTGCCGAGGCAGCAAAAAATGTCGTCGGCCTGCGTGAGCAAACCGTTTGGCCTTTCAAAATCAAACGGCACTTCCTGTAGGCGGGGATGAGTCCATTGCAACGGACTACGTACTAAAACCTTCACTTTCTCATACAGGGTAGATTCGGTAAGCTTACGAGTCAGCATATCGCCAATGAGACCCGTTGCGCCAAGAACCAACGCTGTTTTAGAGGTGGGAGTTGTCATGTTGGAAGAGGAGGCTATTTTCGTTAATTTGATTGTCCATTTATGAACGAAGGATGTCCTCACTTAAATCTATTCTATGCATTTAGTATTTCAACCAATCGCTGATCTGCTACTATTAATAGCTTGGGGTTGTCGTTTACCTTTCACGGCAGACTCGACAGCTTCATTAGTAGCTGACGAAGCGTTTTGGTAAGCCCCACTGGTTGCCTATAAATTGCACCACCCTTAAATTGGTTGTACTATTGTGTTACCTCATACTGGTCAATTATGAACCCGAAACTGTCCTTTCTGAGTGGCTTAGCCTTACTGGCCCTGACGCTTAACCTGGCAACTGCCCAAACGACGTATCCTACAATTGGCCAGATTATGCGGAGTGACCCGCGTTTGGATAAACTTATTCCAAAAGACGCCCGCATTGAGGTGTTAGCCAGTGGATTTACGTGGTCGGAAGGGCCAGTTTGGGTGAAGCAGGGAAGCACCGGGCCTTATTTGTTATTCTCCGACGTACCGCAAAACACCATATTCAAATGGACCGAAAAAGATGGGCTGACTACGTTTATGAAGCCGTCGGGCTACACCGGCGTAGAGCCGTACGGCGATGAACCTGGCTCTAATGGGCTGACCATCGACGCACAAGGACGGCTGATTGCGTGTGAGCACGGCGACCGGCGCGTGTCCGCTATGCCATTAACTGGGACGGGTGGTAAGAAAACGCTAGCCGATAACTACAATGGTAAACGGTTCAACAGCCCCAACGACGTAGTGGCCCATACCGATGGAAGCTACTATTTCACCGATCCTCCCTATGGAATGCCCAAAAAAGAAAAAGATCCTAGCCGCGAAACCGACGGCTTTGGTGTGTACCGAATTGCCCCTAATGGGAAGGTGACCTTAATTACGTATGATCTTACACGTCCGAACGGTATCGCGCTTTCGCCCGATCAAAAAAACCTTTACGTAGCGCAGTCGGATCCTGACCGGCCGGTTATCATGGCCTATCCGCTGCTGGCTGATGGGTCAGCGGGCAAAGAACGCATTGTGTTTGGGCCCGAAGGAATGAAAAAGCAAGGACTGGCCGGCGGCTTCGACGGTATGAAAGTAGACCGCGACGGCAATCTATGGGCCACGGGCGCAGGGGGTGTGCTGGTGCTTTCGCCAACGGGCGATTTTCTAGGCCATATCAATATTGGTGGGGCAACGGCAAACTGTGCCTGGGGCGACGATGGGTCCACCCTTTACATTACGGCCGATATGTATTTGTGCCGGGTAAAAACAACCGCTCGGGGTTGGTAAAAATCAGGAAGGAAAGGCACAAGTCTGATTTACATTCAGCAATCGTCATTCTGTTTGCTTATCTTTGATATGCTTTATCAAACTAGTTGCTTTTTAGGAGTTTAGTCTCACCATGTTAGAGAATCGGAAGTGGGTTATCATAGGCGTTTTTTGCCTGCTTGGGCTGACGTACCTGGCCCGGTTGTTTTATTTGCAGGTGCTGGACGATACATACTCGCTGGGGGCGTCGAAGAATTCCATTAAGCGGGTGGTGGAGATTCCCTACCGGGGCCAGATTTACGACCGCAACAACAATACCCTCGTTATCAATACGCCTGTCTACGATCTGTACGTAACGCCGAAGCAGGTGCGTATTACCGATACGTCGGCTTTTTGCCG
>JAQBNX010000708.1 GCA_028288385.1 Spirosoma sp. | reverse complement strand
AAAGCCATTCGAACCACTCCAGGCATAGGTATAGGAACCAGTTGGAGTAACGGTCGACGATAGATTCACTGACCCACCCACACAAACGGCTGTCAGAGAGGCTAAAGCGGTAACTGTCAGGTTACAGGGAACCGTGCAGACGGTGACCGAAACCGCCACCGTGGCCGTACCTGAACAACCCGCTGCGTCTGTTACGACCACGGTATACGTTCCACTCTGGGTGAGGGTCGCCGTGGCCGAAACCGTTGGGTTAGCACTCGTGCTCACGTAGCCATTGGGGCCTGTCCAGTTGTAGGTATAGGTACCCGCAGGGACGGCACTGGCTGACAGACTCAAGGGAGAACCCACACAGACGGTGGCACTGTTGGCCGTGGCCGCTACGGTCAGACCCGGTGTCACTAAAATCGTACAGGTAATCGTCGTAGACGACGGACACGAAGCCGGGGACGCACTGAGGCCCCAGATTTTGTAGGTGAAGTTTCCGGCGGTGGCAAACAGGCTGCTGATGTCGCCCGTGCCGGTCAGGCCGTCTTCCACCCGAAGCCAGTTGATGGTGGCCGGAATGCTGGAGTTAAACGTAATCGCACCAGTCTGGCCCGAACAGATCGTTTGCGAGCAGAACGAGGGCGTGACAATAGGAACCGGATTGACGGTAACTATGGTAGCCGTTGTATTGATTGGGCAACCAACAACCGGAGCCGTTGACGCCGTATAGGTATAGCTTACGGGCGTGGTGCCGGTAGCGGCTGGGTAGTCGGTGATGTTGCCGATCCCCGTCATGTTTCCCGGCATCCGTGTCCAGAGTACCTGCTCACCTGCCGGGGTGGTGGTGTAGGTAATGGCGACTTCGGCTCCCGAGCAAATGGATAGACTCGTCACGCTGGGTGTAATCAGGATATTCGGGCAGATGCCAGCGAGGGTATAGACCGTGAAGGAACCCGGAACCAGGGCGGCATTGGTGGTAATGGAACCGGCACCCAGCGAACTGGGCAGCCCCGTAAACACACTCGCACTGGTATTTTGCAGCAGCGAACTGGCATCGAAGGTCGAGGGGATAGCGACCCATTGGGTGCCGTCCCAGCCGACAATGGTCAGGTTGCTGAGGTTGGTGCCAACCATCGCGCTGATGGGCGTGCTGGCATCCCAGGTCAGCGTAATTTTGGCGGGCGTAGTGCCGTCGATGTCCCAGTATTCCACATTATCGACCGTGCCGACGTTGGCGGCTTTGGTGGCTGTTGGAAAGGGGCCACCCGTTGGCAGAATGGGTTCATTACCGCCTTTCAGGCTGCTGGTTACCGCCGATGTTCCATCGATGGCAAAATAAGCCGCCGAAGCCGGGGCTGCGGCCGATGAGGCCGATACAGCCGCCGGACGGTATTTGTTGTTGTCGCCGATGGGAAAGGTAAACGCGCCCGGCTGTCGCGTCATGACGTACCCGTCTGTATAGGCGGCCGACGACGCGGCAACCCAGCTTGAGCCCGTATTGAAACTGACGAAGCCTTTTGGATTGGTGCGTTCGGTGCCAACGATTCCCGGCAAAATGCCCGAACCGCCGTTGAGAAAGTTATGCTGCACAAAAACGCCCATTTCTTCATTGGTATGGACGAATGTGTTGCCAAAACTACTGCCAGACTGGGCACGTACCATGAAACTGCAGATGGTAAACACAAACGTTAGCAAGACGCTCCATTTGTGTTGTTTTGTATAGTTTCCCATCATTTTGATTACGAGTTAAAACCTTTATTTTTCACGACTGAATGGCTGCAATTTCCTGGCTAGGTAACAGAACGGTGCGCCTTCGTACCAGGTAGAAGGCTGGGTTCGGGGTGGCTTTTGTGAGGGCTACCCCGAAATTTTATTAGTGTGTCTGAGATTTTTCAGGGTGCTTACTGGCTCACCGATACGGTTACTTTCTGATTGGCAAAATCATTATTCCCACATACACCTGCGTTCGATTGCTTCCCAACCCCCACTACGGCTGCAGCACCACCATTTACCCAGGGTGCTAAATAAATCTTGATATTGTAAGATCGGACGGGTAGGTTCTTTAGTGTGCTTTTAAAATTTAGGTAACTCGCAGAACATATTAAACCCGTATGGGTAACAAATAAATTATCAATGACTTCGTATACACCTGGAGTCGTTTTATCGATAGCAAGTACAACATTGAAGCTTACTTGCGAGGTATTTAAAGCCACCGAATAATTTCCTGTAACATCCACTACGACATCATTTACCGCATTCGTGATACTGAAAGAGGCATTTCGATTCAGGTCTATAGCGCATACTGGCACAGGACCTCCTACCGGAAATCCACACAAAGGGGCTGATGATGATGGAATATTAACAGTAGCCCCCGGCGATGACTGAGGAAATGAGTTAATAGTTGTAGACTTTTGTAATGGAGCCAAAGCGACCCAACCAGTACCATCCCAATAGTATTCCCCAATGAATGCCGCCAACGTCGGATAACTGGTGTTGGTGGAGGTAATGGCGGCATTGGTATTATACACATGCATCCCTGCTGCCTGCGTACCCGCCAAACCCCAGGTGGTGGTATTGGTCAGATTTACCCGAGGCATCAACAGCCCTTTGTTGGTGGTCTCCAATTCCAGCACCGAACCGGCATTGATGGTTGTGGTATTTGTGCCAATTTTTACCTGCCCCTGAGCCACCAGTGAACTGGCAACGAAAGCGGCCATTGCCAGTATGAAGTTGAACGTTGTTTTCATTCTATGTAAATGAGTTATACGATTTAGATGGATCCTGTTTTACTTGTTATCTCCTTACGGTTGCGCCGTTACCTGCGAGGTGACGGCGGTACTGGTGCAACTGCCCTGCGTGGCCGTAAACGTGTACGTGTAACTGCCCGCCGGTAACGCCTGGTTGATCGTTACGCTGCCCGTTCCCGTGCCACTCGCCGGGGCGGGTGTCGCTGGGGTTCGGC
>JAQBNX010000686.1 GCA_028288385.1 Spirosoma sp. | reverse complement strand
TCGGGAATCGGCTTGAGCGGATCCATTAGCCGGAAATTCGTTTTGTAAATCGCGGACACGCTGGGCCGTTCCATCGGGTGAACCGTCGTCTACTACGAGCACGTCGAATGGTTCGGGCAAGCTGAATACCCGACGAATGATGGCTTCGATGTTCTCAATTTCATTATAGGTTGGAATAACAACCAAACGTTCTTTCACGGATTTCTGCAGGAGTTAGTAGGAGGGTATTAAGGGAACACGGAAATCGCTATTTTCTGTCTAGTAAGTTCATTAAAAAATGTTAATCTAGGGTATAGGCGATAGTTTTCCCGCAAAGGAACGTGCTTTACCAATACAATCTGATAGAGATAGGCCTCCATACCAGTTTGCGCATACGAACAGGTTGTCGGTTTCTACTAATTCAACCTGGTCCTTTACAGCAACAATATGTTCGTTATACTGCGGAATAGCCCGCTCCCAGCGATAGATGGCCCGAAAAACCGGCTCGATTGCTCGGATACCGAACGCATGAGCCAGTTCCTGATGAATGTGTCCAAACACAATGTTATCGGGTTTACGGGCGTTTGTCTCCGCTCCTCCGGCCCCTCCGACAAATGTCGTAAACAAGACCTCATCATCGGGGCAGCGGCCGTCGAAGATAGAACTGCTCCAGATATGACCGGCAGCAAAACGTCCTTCCTGCCTTGGGTTCAGTCCGCCGAATCCATTGAGTGGATGCTGCACATCGGCCCGTTTATAAGCTGAATGGACAACCGTCATGGAGGGGTACTCAACTCGGCGCAAAGCCTCGGCCAAAGGAGCGTAGCGTTCACTCAGATCAGTATGGCTCACTAACCGGGCAGCTGCGTCGGTTCCAACCGCCAGTACGAGCCGGTCAACGGTTTGTGTGCCAGTCGCACTTTTTACGAGCCAGCTATTTGTACCAACCCGCCCAATGTACTCAACTGGGTCGTTCAGCGATAAATGAGTTAGTTGGGCTGCCAGCGCATTGGGCAGCGTTTGCATCCCGTCCCGAAAACTGAACGACTGCCGTCGGCCAGCCGTCGACTGGTTCTTGATCAGGCCCCGTAGCACCGAACCATAGTCGCGTTCGTATCGCAGCAGCACCGGAAACGTTTCGGAGACCAGCAGCCGTTCGGGGTCGCCGGCGTAGATACCCGCTACAAAAGGAGCTAAGGCATAGTCAACGATTTCGGTGGTAAATCGCCGTCGGAAAAATTGCGCCAGCGTTTCTCCCGGAGGTGATATAGTTTTATTACTACGTTCCTGAAGAATAGCCAGTTTGGTTTTCCAACTAAAGAAAGAACCGAACAGCAGCGAAGGCGGTCCAGAGGGCAATCGGCGATAATGGCTATCGCGAAAGATATAGCGATCCTTGCTGACTGGCTTACTAAAAGTTAGCTGCGGTGTCAGGCCCAGTTCATCGAGCCACAGCAGAAGGTCGGCATCGCCCAGCAGGGAGTTTGGGCCCAATTCCCGCAGATACGTCTGTTGGTGGTCAGAACCTGCATCCCTTTGGGAGCGGATGTAGCCCCCCGGCTGGGTTGATGCTTCCCAAATATAATAGCCGATGCCACGGCGTTGGAGTTCATAAGCCAGTGTTAGCCCCGAAATGCCTGCGCCAATGATGCCGATTGTCATGGGCGAGTGGTTTTTTTGGAATGCAGTTGTTTTTCCTGGGCGTCGGCCTTCTTTTTCAGGTTCTCTGTAATTTGTTTATAAATAGCCTCCATCTGAAGCGGGTGCGACGAATAGTAAGTGTAGCTTTTTGAATAGGCACTTGTATCGACCTTTAATTTTTGGAAAATCTGCTTCTCCAGCCGTTTGTAAACTATGGTCGACGAATCCAGCGAGCCCAACCCTAGCCGGCTCACGCGGGCTTCGGCTAAATGAATCTCCGTCAGCACAGTAACCATTTGTGATTCAGAAATTAGGTTATCGGGTTGCTTATCGTCCAGTTCGGTGCAGGCTGCCAGAAACCCCACGACAGGCAACAGGCTGCTCAGGCAGGTAAGAAATAGGTTCCGGCGCATAGGGGTAAACATGGTAGCTTTGTAAGCTAATCCCACTGGTCAAAGTTCGGGGTTGTTTTGAAAACTAGTACAACGACCGTTAGATATGGACGAGTTCTTATTCCGGCTTCGCAATTTCGACATTCGCATTCGTATAGGGGTCTATTCGCAGATGCGCGGCAGTTTTCGTTCTATATTTAAAGGTACAGGTCTTGAATTCAGTGATTTGCGAACGTATCAGTATGGTGATGACGTGCGGGCCATCGACTGGAACGTATCGTCTAAAGGACACGGCACATTTGTGAAAGTGTTCCGGGAAGAGAAAGATCAGACTGTTTTTTTTGTGGTAGACGTCAGCGCATCGCAGCAGGTTGGACCCAGCAACCGCGACAAACTGGCCGCAACCAAAGAAATCTGTGGTGTCTTGGCATTGTCGGCCATCCGCGAAGCCAGCCACGTTGGCATGTATTGTTTTTCTGATCAGAAAGAGCGCTATATTAAACCGGAGAACGGTATGAAAACAGGCTATCAGCTCATTTTAAGTCTGTTTAAATTACAGCCTCAGTCGGGCCAAACCAATATGGCCGATGCACTGCTGTTTACACTCAACTGCCTTAAACGCCGAAGCGTTGTTATTCTATTGTCTGACTTCATCGACCACCAGTACGAGCATAACCTGAAAGCACTGGCAAAAAAACATGATCTGGTCGTTATTCACCTATACGACCAGCGCGAAGTCAATTTGCCACGCTTAGGCATCATTCCTGTTCATGATACTGAAAGTGGTCAGACGGTTTGGGTCAATACGTCGTCCGCTTCCTTTCGAAACCGATTGCGCGATACGTTTCGGCAAAACCAAAAGCGCCTGGAACAGCTTTGCCGACAGTTCAACGCCAGTTATGTAGCAATCGATTCGCAGGAGGATTTTGTACCCAAATTAATCGATCTGTTCCGGGTAAGAAAATGAATGCTTTAAGTCATCCGGCCCTTCCTGCACAGCCCGCACCGGTAGGCCGCTTCCTAACGGACAGCGTCGACATTGGGCGTCCTTTTCAGTATGCCTTAACATACCGGCATGCGCCTACGACCGACTTGCTCTTCCCGGACACGGCCAGCCAGTTTGCACCCTACCGGGTTCAGAAAGTAGACTTGTTTACAACCCGCACCATAGGAGCTGGGACCAGTGCTGTTAGTGTCGATAGTGCCGTATATACACTGGTCTCGTTTGAAATCGATTCCATTCAGCTACTGCGGGTGCCAATCCGGTTAATAAATCCCACTGATTGCACAACCATTTTTACATCGACTGATACCGTATTCCTGCGCTCACAGCTTCGGCCCTCTGCAGCTGGTTTAACCCACCATTCATCGCTAACGCTGGCTACCCAGACAACACTGGCCCCCTTGCAGCAAGAGTTCAACTATCCCGTGCTGGGCTTGTTTGCGGCTGGCCTAGTAGGAGTGTCGGGTCTTTTATACGGACTATTTGGCCGGGCCATACGGCGTCAATGGCGTCTGTACCAGCTTAATCGACGGCATCATCGGTTTCTGCGTGAATTTGACCGGCTCATCCAACGTATCAGCGCCGATAGTGCCGCCGAAACAGCCAATCAGGCGAGTATTATATGGAAAACATATTTAGAGCGAATTGAAATTCAGCCTTATTCGTCGCTTACTACGTCCGAAATAGCTGAACGTGTCGACGATGAGCGCGTAACGAATGCCCTGCGCGAAGCCGACCGGATGATATATGGTGGGGCCTTCACGACACAATCTGCCGCGTCATTAACAGTGCTCAGCGACGTAGCGACTCAGCGGTATCACCATAAGCGAGCTGGCCTTAAGGCAGGATTCGCGCGGTCTGCCACTTCACAAACCGGTACAACTGAAACATCCGTTGCTACGTAATTCTATGGAGCCCTGGTATTCGTTACATTGGTTTCGCCCGTCGCAGTGGTCGCAGTTTCACCTGGCTAATCCATTGGCCATTACGCTTATCCCCGCTGTTTTACTCCTGTTCATGGTGCGTTATTACCTGCATCGTCGCGCGCAGCAGCGGCTTAAGGTATCACTGGGGCCAATTCGTTTGCCAACGAGTGAGCGTAATTTCGTTCGAATAAGATACTCCCTACTAAACGGACTGCGTTTTCTGCTGCCCGTCAGTGTATTTGTGGGTGTAGGGTTCCTGCTGGTGGCCTTGGCCCGACCTCAGATTATCCGCGAACAGCGCGAAGAAGAGTCAGACGGTATCGACATTATGCTGGCGCTGGACGTATCGGAGTCGATGACGGAGCGCGACATGCCACCTACCCGGTTAATAGCGGCCCGACAACTGGCGCAGAAGTTTGTTGATGGCCGTAGAAACGACCGGATTGGGTTGGTTATCTTTGCCGGTGAGGCCTTCTCGCTATGCCCACTCACGACGGATTATGCCCTGGTTAAACAGTACCTCGGCGATCTGAACGATCAGATGATTCAGACGGCTGGCACCGCCATTGGTGATGCGCTGGCCCGGTGTATCAATCGAATGCGGGATACGCCCGGTTCAATGGCCGACACTACCCAACAGCAGGACAAGCCGACCTGGCAGCAACGGAGTAAGATTATTATTCTTTTAAGCGATGGCGATAACACCGCTGGCAATTTAGACCCCATCACGGCAGCCCGGTTAGCCAACGCATTTAAAATTCGGCTCTATACCGTTGCTGTGGGGAGGCAAATCGACTCCAAAACGGATGCGTCGACCGTTGACGAGGGCGTTTTAAAAACAATTGCAACCATCGGCAACGGCAGCTTTTTTCGAGCCACTGACACCCGTCGACTGCGGGCCGTATTTGCACAGATCAACCGCCTGGAGAAAGCACCTGTTCGCATTCGGGCCTACGAGATAGTGCAGGATTTTTATCGGATATATCTCTACTGGGGTATTACATTCCTTTTGTTTGCGCTGGTGCTAAAAAACACAATACTTGGCAATGTACTGGAAGACTGACGTAGCCTTGGCAGGAGCCCTGGGGCTAAAATTCTGCATTTACTATAGGAAAGCCGGTTTCAACACTATCCAATGCTAAAAGCCTATTACAACGCCGATGTCACAGAAGCAGGCCTGGACGAAGTAGGGCGGGGCTGTTTGGCCGGGCCGGTAGTAGCGGCAGCTGTAATCCTACCTCCAGACTACGCCCATCCCGTTCTAAATGACTCTAAACAACTCAGTGCCAAACAGCGCGAACGGGTAAAAACTGACATCGAGCGTGACGCCCTGGCCTGGGTCGTTGCGGAAGTATCGCACCAGGAAATAGACCGCATCAATATTTCAAGAGCGAGTTTTATGGCCATGCACCGGGCCGTTAATGCACTTAATACTCGGCCGGGTCATTTACTGGTCGATGGCAATCGGTTCGTACCTTACCCCATGATTCCACACACGTGCATCATTAAAGGCGATGGGCAGTACTTATCAATAGCGGCTGCTTCAGTGCTGGCGAAAGTGTACCGCGACAACCTGATGGTTCAACTAGGTCGTGAATTCCCTGCCTACGGATGGGCGCAAAACATGGGCTACCCAACACGCGTCCATCGGGCCGCTATCCAACAGTTTGGCCCGACGCCGTATCACCGGATGAGTTTTCGATTGATATAGGTAATAGCAAACACTGAAAAAGCAGTACGTTGGTGCAGTCAATTCTTGCACCAACGTACTGCTTTTTCAGTGTTTGCTAATCGAATGCTTGCAAAAGAAAAGTTCAGGCCAATTCATTTGTGCTTACCTGTTCCCGCAGCTTATCCGTTGGGCGGAAGCGTTCGCCGTACTGATCGGCTAAGTGGTCGAGGGTTTGCACAAACGTACCGATACCCACGAACTCCGCAAATGAGAGCGCTCCACCCGTGTAGGCCGGAAATCCCCAGGCCAAAATTGAGCCCAGGTCGCCGTCGAGTTTTGTCTGCACAACGCCTTCTTCAAAGCAACGTACCGCTTCTATGGCCTGTCGATAGAGCAGGCGGTTTTTTACCTCATCGAGGGACGGTTGCTGCTTAGAAAGAGGAAATAAGTCGGCTAAGCCGGTCCAAAGCCGTTTGGGGGCATCGTCCGGATACTCATAGAAACCAGCTTTGGCTTTTTTACCCAACCGTCCCAGTTCGTTAAATTTCTTTACCATCTGATACGTTGGTTCGCTTTCGCTCATAACACCTGCCTTAATTGACTCACTCATCACCTTCAGGCTGAGATCCAGCGCTACTTCGTCGTGAACGGCCAGCGGGCCAACCGGCATTCCGGCATCTTTACCAGCGTTTTCAATCAGAATCGGGCTGACGCCATCTTTCAGTAACTCCATCCCCTCCGACGTGTATGTGCCGAAGCAGCGTGATGTATAGAAACCCCGCGAGTCATTGACAACGATGGGCGTTTTGCGAATTTTACGGGTGTAGTCCATCGCTACGGCCAGCGCATAGTCCGATGTCTGTTTGCCCATAATAATTTCCACCAGCATCATTTTATCGACCGGCGAAAAAAAGTGAATGCCAATAAAATTTTTAGGCTTTGCCGATGCCTGGGCTAGCTCACTGATGGGTAGTGTAGACGTATTGGAACCAAAGATCCCATTTTCGGCCAATTGGGGCTCGGCTTCTTTAGTAACGGTTGCTTTCAGTTCCTGCTTCTCAAATACGGCTTCAATAATCAGGTCGCAACCCTGCATGTCGGCGTAGTCGGCAGTAGGTTTAATGAGGTTCAGGATACCATCGACTTTCAGCGGGTCTACTTTGCCCCGATCAACCCCTTTTTTCAATAAGCCTCGTGAGTAATCCTTGCCTTTTTCGGCCGCTTCGATCGATATGTCTTTCAAGACCACTTCGATACCCGCTTGCGCCGATACGTAGGCAATGCCCGCACCCATCATACCCGCGCCCAGGATACCTACCTTTTTGACATCGGTTTTGGGTTGGTCTTTGGGGCGGCTGGCACCTTTGTTGGCTTCGTTCAGGCCCAGAAACATCGTCCGGATTAGGTTTTTAGCCAC
>JAQBNX010000550.1 GCA_028288385.1 Spirosoma sp. | reverse complement strand
TGTCGCTGCTTAATAAAACAAAAACACCCCCGATTGATGCGACGGATGAGATAAAAGAGAAAGCGAATGAGCACCTATTCGTATACACCTACACGGCTGCCTCTGGACCGGCTACATCCCTAGTTGTCACCATAACCGATCAGGATACGAACCCTGCACCCGGGCCATACCCACTGGGTCTGATGACTGATATAAAAACGGGGGCCAGCGGAACGGGGAAACTGAACCTTATTTTACGCCACCAACCGAACGCTAAAAACGGCACCCCCACGCCGGGAACAACCGATCTGGATATTAATTTCGGCGTGGTCATTAACTAATCAGGTGGCTTATTTTGGTTGAATGTGCATCGATAGTGCTTAATAGACAATTTAATGCCTATTTCCCGTCGTTAGAAAGAAGTTTAATGAAATACCTGTTACTCGTTTCCATAATGCTGCCTTCTCTAAGCTGGTCTCAGGCAAACGTAGCCGGGTTAGGACATTACGTTGTTGGCATTACAACTTCTGCTTCACTAAACCTTGTTGATTTTAAGGAGGAAGACCCATCGTATGTGAAAGGAACAATAGCCCTGCCGTGCAACCATATCCGCACGTTTACCTCTGCCAGAACGGAGGTTGCAGGTACACCTATAACCAACGTTGTTTTAGTCTTTTATGACAATACCTTATTTAGTATTATTTGTGACTATAGCGATACGTTAAAAGAGCGATTCGTCAAACAATACGGGCTGGGTGTTAAGAAGCCAAAGAGCCATTTTCAGCTTTGCACTACTGAAAAAGACAAGCCTCTACTCGTGTGGAGTGAAGCCTGGCCGGGTAAGGATGTACTAGCATTTGTTACGTATATAGAAGGTTACACGGCTGATTGTACATGGAAAGCCGGCGCCTTATTAAGGGTATTCAATCAAAAAATCGCGGCCCTTTCCTCTGAGTGTGATCTGCAACTAATACCTTCATACCTTGAGATGTATGACAGAGAAGGAAAATAAGGCAAGGCAGCGACCAGAGTAAACAAGTTTTGTTCTGCCCCTACTCTCTTTTCATCATTTCATTCTCGACCGCATAAGTAGTGGGTAACACAACCACGCTCATGGCCGACCGGGCGTGTCTGCCCTGATCACCAAACAGAGCCCTGCCACATTGGATTATCAGGAGACATCGGGCTAGCCTATCTTAGTTCAACCGCTGTAGGATGGCATCATTTGCCAGGCAGGTTTAAACAGGTGGTGCTTTCTTCGAGTTAACTCCTATGAACGTAACCGATTGCTATGCCGGGCGACCATCAGCCTTTCGATATCCCGCAGGCGCTCACCGAGCGTCTGGATATACGATTTGCCCTTGGGGCCGCCGGTCTGGGAGTATGGGAACTGGATCCGCTTACCAACCTGCTTAATTGGGACGATCGGTGTCGGAACATGTTCGGATTGGCACATGATAATCCCTTAACCTTCGAACAGGTTATTCACTACGTCCATCCCGATGATGTCGACGCCGTCAACCAGGCGGTCAAGTGGGCCATGAATCCTAACTCGGGTGGTAGCTATGACTGCACTTTTCGCACCCTGGGTGCCGATGATGGGGTGTTACGCTGGGTTCGTTTTATTGGACAGAGTTACTTCAATGATGCAGGGGAGGTCTATCGCTTTGCTGGTGTTGCGCAGGACGTAACGAAGGATATTCAGAGGAAGCACCGGGCCGAGCCGGCCGACCGCTTTCGTATGCTGATTGAAGAAACTCCGGTTGCTACGTGTCTTTATGTGGGCCGTCAGTTGACAATTGAAGTAGCAAACAAGGCAATGATAGCGGTTTGGGGAAAAGGGCCTTCGGTAATTGGCAAGCCGCTGGCCGAGGCCTTGCCCGAACTTAGGGGGGATGAAATGATACCCCTCCTAGATGAATTGCTGACGAATGGCATGACCTACGAGGCCAAGGCTGGCCGTACCGACCTGGTTGTCAACGGCGTGCTGGGTACATACTATTTTGACTACAGTTTTCGACCCCTGCGCGATACGGATGGTGCCATTTACGCCATTATGGAGACGGCAGTGGATGTTACGCAGGAGGTAAACGCACACCAGCAGCTTCAGGATAGTGAGGCTCGCTTCCGGAGTATCGTCGAGCAGGCACCCATGGCCATTGGTGTGCTCCGAGGGCGGAACCTGGTGATCGAGGTCGGTAATAAACGTATTTTTGACCTGTGGGGTAAAGACTATACTATTCTGGGTCTGCCCATTCTGGAAGCCTTGCCCGAACTAAAAGAACAGAAATTTATCCCTTTGCTGGAAGGCGTGTACAAGACAGGCCAGCCTTATGTTGGCACCAGCGTACCGGCTCAGTTAGTGCGCCAGGGGCAATGGGAAACCCTTTACTTTGACTTTGTATATACACCCTTTCGGGATGCAGCAGGGGACATTACGGGCGTGATGGTGCTGGCTATTGACGTAACGGCTCAAGTGTTAACCCAGCAAGCGATGGAGGAAGCGAGTAACAACCTTCGGGGAGCCATTGAACTGGCCCAGCTAGGCACCTGGGAAATGGACCTGACTACGGGTTTGATTGAGTACTCCGGACGGCTGAGAGAATGGCATGGGTTAACAGCCCATGAGGTCATCACCCGCGAAAGGGCTTATCGATTCGTTCGCCCAGCAGACGGGGAACGGGTCCGGGCATCGATGGCCCAGGCCATAAAGGCCGGAGGTAACGGTTTCTATGATGTGGAATATTGCATCGAAGCCCATGGAGATAGCCAGGAGCGAATTTTGCACGCTCAGGGAAAGGCTTACTTCAATGAGCAGGGAGAAGCCTATAAAATTACCGGAACCGTCCAGGACGTAACGCAACAGCGACAGGTTCAGCTCGCTTTGGAGCAGCAGGTACAGCAACGTACCGAAGCCCTGGCTGCGGCCAATGAAAAACTGCTGGCCACCAACGAAGAGTTAGCCGGAGCCAACGCGGAACATACAGCAATTATTGACGAGTTGGCCAGATCCAACCAATTAGTGACTCGTTCCAACCGCAACCTCGAGCAGTTCGCCTATATTGCTTCCCACGATTTGCAGGAGCCCCTGCGTAAGGTGCAGCAATTTGGGGACCTGCTCCTTACGCAGTACGCTGCTGAGTTAGGGTCGGGTACCGACTATTTGGTCCGTATGAAGTCGGCTGCCAGTCGAATGTCAACGCTGATCAAAGATTTGCTCAGCTTTTCCCGGATTTCTACCAATCAGGAAGGTTACGAATTGATTTCCCTGGAGGAGGTTCTTGCTAGTGTCCTCAGCGATTTAGAGGTGGCCATTCATGAGGTTGGAGCCGTCGTGGAGGTGCAGCCCCTGCCGACCTTGTTTGGCAGCCGTTCTCAGATCGGGCAATTGTTCCAGAATCTGCTCGGTAACGCCTTAAAGTTTCGTCGGCCCGCAACCGCACCGGTCATTAAAATCAGGGCTGAGCTTGTAGCCATCAACCAGTTGCCGCCATCGGTAAGACCCATGCAGGAAGCCCCGTTTTACCAGCGTATCGATGTGGCAGACAACGGTATCGGCTTCGATGAGAAATACGTAGATCGCATTTTCCAGGTGTTTCAGCGGCTACATGGAAAAAGCGAATATGCCGGTACGGGCATTGGCCTGGCTATTTGCGAGAAGGTGGCTATCAATCATGGGGGAGCCATCACGGCCACCAGTCAGCCGGGTCAAGGGGCTACCTTTAGTGTTTACCTGCCGATATAGACCCAATAGGTTACGCTTCATGACACCGCAGCCTGGCAGGTCTACAAACTATCTTATTCCCCTTGCTCAAAAATAGTCATTGCCTGATCAATCGTTTCGTCATCCACCCCGTCAACTGTCAGTTCCCCGTCGTTCTCTAACTTGCTAACAACGGTAACCTTTTCCATATTTATAGAAGGATCGACTAGAAACAGCGCTTCCCTAAAACGCTCTTCAATCTTTTTGTTAAGTGCCTGGTTGACTTCCTCGGCCAATTGTTTGGCCACTTGTTCTTCGTCCAGATTCGTGCTCATTAGGTTAGGTTGGTTATTGTTGAGTTTGTATGTTTTTAAACGTGAATACGTTTCTGTTTAACCTAAATAGTCCACGGGGCCATCATCCTGGTCGGCTATAGCATGTAGTGCTGCCCCAATGGATCATGACCAACTACTGCCCACAACAGCGAGGATAGTGACTAAAGTAGGTAAAAAGCTATTCCATTTTCTGATTCTTGTTCATTATTTAAAATAAAATAGCCAATACGCTATATATCAGTGTATTGGCTATTTTGTTTGTAGCGGGGAGCAGGATCGAACTGCCGACCTTAGGGTTATGAATCCTACGCTCTAACCATCTGAGCTACCCCGCCGGGTTGGTGCCACAAAAGTACGCAAAATTTAGCCCTACGCAAAAAAGCCCGTTGACATTCGAAAAAAAATTCGTTTACCTTTGTTCACGTCCCTTTGCCACCACAACCACTATGGAGAAAGTAAAATTTGTCGCCGAATATGAACTCCGGGCGTCTCCCAAAATGCTATTTCCTTACATCAGTACGGCATCCGGGTTGTCGCAGTGGTTTGCCAGCAAGGTCAATACGATGCCCGAACAGCGGTTCGACTTTCAATGGGACAATGAAAGTCACATAGCCCGGCAGGTTTCTATGCGTCAGAATAAGGGTGTCCGGTTTGAGTTTCTGGGTACGGCCGAAAACGGTCATGATAACAACTATGTTGAGTTCAGGGTCGATCAGTCCGAACTTACACAGTCAACTTATCTGCGCATTACCGACTACTCCTCCACCAGCGACGATGAAGAACTCAAAGACCTGTGGGACGGTTTAATGGATAAACTGAAGGAGATCGTTGGCAGTTAAAAAAAGTTAAGTTTTTGGCTGGCCGCTGGCTTCTATGTGTTTACAAATCGTAGTTAACGTTTTGTTTAACACCAAAGCACTTAGACACCAAAAACGTCCGTGAAGAAGATTGATAAATTAGTGCTCGGCTCCTTTTGGGGGCCGTTTTTTCTGACGCTTGGCGTCGTCATCTTTATCTTTCTGATGCGACTGCTGATGTTCTACATCGACGAGTTCGTTTCAAAGGACCTCGATATGGCCACGTTTGGCCGGCTGCTGTTTTACTTCGCCCTGCTCACTATTCCAACTGCCCTGCCGCTGGCCGTATTGCTGTCATCGCTGATGACGTATGGCAACCTGGGCGAACACCACGAGCTGACGGCCATTAAGGCGTCCGGAATAGCCCTGACGCGGATTTTGCGGCCGGTGCTGCTGTTGACGGTTGGGTTGGCACTGG
>JAQBNX010000519.1 GCA_028288385.1 Spirosoma sp. | reverse complement strand
ATTGTGGAAGTGGGCAAAGTGGCTAAGGCAACCAGCTATGGTGCGGGTAATCCGGTATTCATTGTTGGGTCGGCAACGGGCAAAGATGGTATTCACGGCGCTACGTTCGCGTCGGAAGATATCTCGGCGGCCTCGACCGATAAGCTTCCAGCCGTGCAGGTAGGCGACCCGTTCATGGAGAAACTCCTGCTCGAAGCCACCCTCGAAATCATCGCAACGGGCTACGTCATCGGCATTCAGGACATGGGAGCTGCTGGCATCATCTGCTCAACGTCTGAAATGAGCGCCAAAGGAGAGCACGGCATGATCATCGACCTGGACAAAGTACCCACCCGCCAGCCCGACATGGCCCCGTTCGAGATTCTCCTGTCCGAATCTCAGGAACGGATGCTGGTCGTCATTGAGAAAGGAAAAGAGCACATCATTCAGGGGATTTTTGATAAGTGGGATTTGAATTGCGCCCAGATTGGTGAGGTGACGGCAAGGGGTGAACATGATGCCGGACGGCTCCATTTTTACCGCTATGGTCAGCTCGTGGCCGACGTACCGGCCTATGATCTGGTATTGGGCGGGGGGGCTCCGCAGTACAAGCGCGAATATAGAGAGCCAGCCTATATCAAAGAATACGCCAAATTTGATGCCACCGACGTGGATGATGTCGATACAGACGAGATCAAAAAAGTGGCGCAGCATCTGCTGGCTCACCCCAACATCTGCTCTCGCCGGTGGGTCTATGAACAGTACGATTCAATGGTAGGCACGGCTAACCGCAGCACCAACGCACCGTCTGACGCGGCTGTGGTGCGGGTGAAAGCCGCCGGAATCGGTAAGCCGACAGAAAAGTCTATTGTGATTACTGTCGACTGCAACGGACGCTACGTGAATGCCAACCCCCGCCAGGGCGCCATGATTGCCGTGGCCGAAGCCGCCCGCAATATTGTCTGCTCCGGGGGTGAACCCATTGCCGTAACCAATAACCTCAACTTTGGTAATCCCTACGTGCCGGAGGTGTACTGGCAGTTTGTGGAAGCTGTGCAGGGCATGGGCGAAGCCTGCCGTCGGTTCAGCACACCGGTAACGGGTGGCAACGTCAGCTTTTATAACCAGTCGTCCGACGACGGGCCGGTGTTCCCAACGCCAACCATAGGGATGCTGGGTCTGATGGAAAACCCAGACCACCGCATGACCCTCAATTTTAAAAACGACGGTGACCTGATTTACCTGATTGGTCAGTCGACAAATGATATTGCCTCGTCGGAGTACCTGTATTCGTACCGCAACATCAAAGCTTCGCCTGCGCCGGCTTTTAGTTTTGACGACGAGTGGCACGTTCAGGAAGGTATCAGAACCATGAATCGTAAGGGCTGGATTCTGTCGGCGCACGACGTTTCGGACGGGGGCCTGTTTGTGGCGCTAGCTGAGTCGGCTATAGCGGGCAACAAAGGATTCCAGATCAGCACCGACGACCGTCACCGGACAGACGGTTTTCTATTTGGCGAGAGCCAGAGCCGGGTGGTGGTGACTATATCGCCCGAGCAGCAGCATATATTGGAGGGGTATCTCTATGATACCATCATGCCTTTTAAACTGCTGGGCACCGTAACGGCGTCGGATATGGTCATTGACGGTACTACGGTCCTGACTACAGCCGAAGCAAAAGACTTGTATGACAATGCCTTGGGGAAAATAATGGCTTGAAGCTAATGACGACAGACCTCGCAACCCTCACCCACGACATTAGCCGCATTGCCACCGACGCCGGGGCGTTTCTGCTCCAGGAACGCAGCCGTTTTCAGCGCGACGCCATCGAATACAAGGGGCTGAACAACCTGGTGTCTTACGTTGATAAAGAGACTGAAAAGCAATTGGTTGCAGAGTTGAGCCAACTGCTGCCAGAAGCCGGGTTTATCACCGAAGAAGGCACTACCGGGACCGAGGCCGACCCATCGGCCCTGAACTGGATTATTGACCCGCTCGATGGCACGGCCAACTTTATTCACAACCTGCCCGTATTTTGCGTCAGCATTGGTCTGGCGCAGGGCAACACGCCCATTGCGGGGGTTGTGTATGACCCCAACCGCAATGAATGTTTTTCGGCCTGGCAGGGTGGGGGAGCTTACTGTAATGGACATAAATTGAGTGTGTCGACTTCATTGCATTTGGGCGAAAGCCTGATTTCGACGGGTTTTCCTTACTACACGTTTGAGCAGATGCCGCAGTACCTCCGCATCCTGGAGTCGCTGATGCAGCAAACCCACGGCCTGCGCCGGATGGGGTCGGCCGCTATTGATTTGGCCTACGTAGCGGCCGGGCGATTCGATGCCTTCTATGAATACAACCTTCACTCGTGGGACATGGCCGCGGGTGTCTTGCTCGTTCGCGAAGCAGGCGGTATTGTTACTGATTTTGAAGGGGGCGATGCGTTCCTGTTTCGGGGCGACGTCATAGCGGCCTGTGGTATCCATCCCGAACTGATTGGGGTCATACAACAATTCTGGTTAAACAGTTAATGCATCCCAGAGTTGGTCAGTTAATGAGGTAGCCACAGACTCATTAACTGACCAACTCTTTTATTATCATGCAAAACCTCGATAGCCTCCGGTATCCCATTGGAAAATTCCAGTACGAAAAACCATTTTCAGCTGCCGAAAGGCAGGATCTTATTGCTGCTATTGCCGAGTTGCCCATCAAACTAACCGAACTCGTTGGTAAATGGGGCGACGACCGGCTCGATACACCCTACCGGCCCGAAGGCTGGACCGTTCGGCAACTGGTGCATCACATAGCCGACAGTCACATTAATGCCTACGTACGTACCAAACTGGCCCTGACCGAAGAGAATCCAACCATCAAAGGGTATGACGAGGGGAAATGGGCCACCCTGGCCGACTCGCAGTCGGATGCGGCCCTGTCACTGGTAATTCTACGTAACCTGCACCAGCGCTGGGTAACCCTGCTGGAGTCCCTGACTGAAGAAGAGCTGCAGCGGACCTATTATCACCCCGTTTATCAGAAAACAGTAACCCTCTCCGAACTAGTTGGCATGTATGCCTGGCATGGTGAGCACCATTACCAGCATGCCTACCGTCTGGCCGAGCGGAACGGTTGGCTGGGGCATACTGTTTGATAGCTACAGAATAAGGCAGGGCATACGGCGTTGTAATAAAGTCAGCCGGGCTGGCACCAACCGAATGCCCTGCTTTATTCAAGAGCCGTTACGTACGCCATGCAGGAACTAGCCATCTTTCTGATTTTTGCCATTGCCGTTGGATACCTCAGCCGCCGTGCTTACCAGAGCTTCTCGAGAAAAGAGGCAGGGTGCGGAAAAGGCTGTGGTTGCGCGACCGATACAACTGCAAAAACAGTATCTTTAAAAGAAAGATTATAATTTTAGTAGGCT
>JAQBNX010000502.1 GCA_028288385.1 Spirosoma sp. | reverse complement strand
ACATAGTTTTCAGAGGATTTGACCACTGGCAGCCTGTAACGGAGGTAATTGCCTTGTTCAACGCACCACCAACTTACTCAACCATCAAACAACCAGCGGTTTAGATGAAAGCAAACAGCGCTGTGCTGCTCCATACGATACGTAGGGAGAGCGCTGCTTTTTGCACGGCTCATGGGCATTGGTCAATGCGATGGACCAGGGGCTACTCAATTTTTTATTTTCCGCTATATTTGGCTCAATTAATCCTGTTTGCGTGAAACGCCAGTCATCCTTAGTTTCTGAAAGTGTTCTGATCGAAAAGCTAAACCAGCGCGATCAGCTGGCTTTTCAGTGGCTTTACGACCAATATTCGCCTGCTCTGTACGGCGTTGTCCTACGCATCGTGCGTGATGAGGAGCAGGCAGAGGATGTGCTACAGGATATTTTCATTAAGATTTGGAAAAACCTCGATGCGTATGATGCTGGTAAAGGCAGGTTGTTTACCTGGTTGCTTAACGTAGCCAGAAACACCGCCATCGATGCGCTACGTGCCCGTAAGACTCATCCGACCAACGCAATCCGAACTGACGAAGACAACGTACATATTATCGACCGGCAGCATAATACGGAGCAACCAAATCCTGAGCATATAGGTATTCAGGAGATTGTGAGCCAACTCAGACCAGAACGTAAGCAATTGATTGATCTGGTTTATTTTGCCGGTTACACACATGAAGAGGCCGCTGAAGAATTGAATTTACCCCTCGGTACGGTGAAGACACGGGTCCGGGCCGCTTTGCAAGAATTAAAGTCATTATTTAAATCATGAACGTTACGGAGTATATAGCTTCTGGCATTTTGGAGTCTTACGTTATGGGCGCCGTAAGCGACCAGGAGCAACGTGAGGTCGAATGCTTATCGGCTATTTATCCGGAAATCCGGAGTGAGCTTGATGAGCTGTCAGCGGCACTCGAAAATTACGCGTTGCTCCATAGTGTTGAACCACCCGCAGGGCTTAAAACCCGGCTGATGGAGCAGCTTGAATTTAACGAGCCCCCCGAACCGATTATTCGGCCAATGCCCGTTGAGCGGACCTCATCTTCCACCTTCCGCAGTACCTGGGTTATAGCCGCGTCGGTGGCACTACTGATGCTTCTCTTTTCGTTTTTTCTGGTATCACAGCTTAGAAATAACCAAAACAAGATAGCCGCACTACAGACCACCAACGGGTCGCTTCAGTCGGAGATTAAACAGCTGCGCGACAACCAGACCTATGCTGACCAGCGTTTGGCGGTTTTGCAACGGGCCGGTATGCGCGTTATTCAACTGCGGGGGAACAACAAAGCCCCAAACAGCGATGTACTCGTATACTGGAATACGTTGTCCCGGCAAGTAAGCGTCGACATCAAATCCTTGCCGCCACTTCCTGCCAATCAGCAGTATCAACTCTGGTCTTTAGTGAATGGCAAGCCAGTGGATGCCGGCGTGTTTGAAGCCGACACAAAGAACTCCCATCAGCCACTGCAGGTCATGAACCGCACCATCAGTCAGGCCGATGCCTTTGCCGTGACAGTTGAGAAGCGTGGAGGTAGCCCGACACCAACGCTCTCTACGCTACTGGCAATGACCCCGGTCGATGCCTGAACTGCGCGCTTTGTTACGTTGTTAATCCCTTAATAAGGTAGATGGCAAGGACGCATTATAACAGTCTGTGTGTTTGTTCGACGCTTCCGTTGGCTGGCAAACACACCAGCCCCCAATAGGTAAGTCACCCGTATACGTAACGCATTTATAAACAACAAGCTAATGAAGTTTACCCTGCTTTTGCTATTACCCGCCTGGTTGGCATCGGGCGTTACCCTGTTAAATGCCTGCCAGACCAGCGCATCTGACCAGACTACGTCCGCTTCAAGATCCGTAGCCGATGACACTCCTCCGGGTGGGCGCCGGGTGGTTAAAACAGACGCCGAGTGGAAGAAAATTCTGACGGCCGATCAGTATGCTGTGTTACGCGAACATGGCACCGAGCGGGCCGGTAGCAGTCCCCTCAATGAGATCCACCAGCATGGTACGTTCTACTGCGCCGGTTGCCACAACCCGCTGTTTTCTTCCGATACCAAGTTTGAATCAGGCACGGGCTGGCCAAGTTTCTATACGCCCATTGCTAAAAATGCGGTGAAAGAAGACCGTGACGTTAGTTATGGCATGACACGAACAGAAATTAGCTGCAACGTTTGTGGGGGGCACCTGGGCCATGTTTTCAATGATGGTCCTAAACCAACCGGCCTGCGCTATTGTATGAATGGCGTCGCCATGACCTTCGAGAAAAAATAATTGCAGGCACTGTTGCTATGTAGCCAACCGGGCCCGTGAATGCTCGCCCTATAGATTTTGGCCACCAGCGGCACGGTTATATGCCATCGACAACTGGTTTTTAACTATCTCACAATCAGCCGGATTGCGCAAGCGGTCCGGTTTTTGTGTATCAGATCGGTCGAAAATCCGTTATATTTGGAGACTGACCACGAGTGAGGCCAGTTAGTTTTAACGGCTCCTGGCGCATAACGCCGTTCGGAGCAATCCGGAATTTCTTCGATTATAGCGCATGAGTGAATATAGGGAGCGATTTCGCGCCGTCCGACACGCTTTTGGCACATTCCGTCGGCGGATTCGAGAACGTCGGGGACAATTTAGCGAAGTCAGACGTGGGCTTGGCCGACGGATCTACCGGCATACGGCCAGAGTAGCGGGCGAAGAGCGGGTTAACGCCTTCGCAAATGGATACCATCGATACCGTAATGGATTGCGGTCATTTGTTCACCGCTACATTGACCCTGAGTCCTGGTACTACCCTTACCTTAAAAACGGCGTTCGCGGGTTTTTGATCAGTGCGCTGCTGCTGGGCATCTATGTTATTATTCTCAATTACAACGTCCTGTATCTAACGGGTGCCATGCCCAGTGTGGCCGAACTGCGCAATCCCAAGCTGAATCAGGCTTCTGAAATTTATGCGCAGGATGGGATCATGATTGGCAAGTTCTACGCAGAAAACCGAACGCCCATCAAGTTCGAAAATATCCCGAAGCCACTGATCGAAGCCTTAATTGCCACAGAAGACGCACGCTTTTATCAGCACAGCGGCATTGACCCACGGGCCATCGGTCGGGCCATAATCAGTTTAGGACACGACGGGGGTGGGTCTACGATTACGCAGCAGTTTGCCAAAAACCTGTTCAAAACGCGCCGAAAATCCAATACCGGTCTTTTAAGCCGTATTCCATTTGTCAGGAAAATTGTTTACAAGTCCAAAGAATGGCTGATGGCCCTCAAGCTCGAACGTAATTTCACCAAGAAGGAGATCATTACGTACTACTTCAATACGGTCGATTTTGGCTCCAATGCGTTTGGCCTTAAAACGGCCGCCCGAACTTTTTTCAATAAAGAACCCGATAGTCTGAACATCCAGGAAGGTGCTGTGCTGGTGGGGTTGCAAAAAGCCACGACCAACTATAACCCACTGCGGAATCCAAAGCGATCGGAAGAGCGCCGGAACGTAGTGATTGCTCAGATGGCTAAATACAACTACCTAACCAAAGCCCAGGCCGACTCAATCAGTGCGTTGCCCCTGTTAACTAATTATACACCCGAAAATCCGTATTCCGGTCCGGCCAGTTACCTGAAGAATGCGGTGCAGGACTTTGTTGAGAAATGGGGAGAAGAGAACGGCTATAACCTCTATACCAGCGGTCTTCGTATTTTCACCACCATCGACTCGCGCATGCAGACCTACGCCGAGCAGGCCACTGGCGAGAAAATGAAACGGTTGCAGCAGTCGTTCGACAATCACTGGCGCGGTCAAAATCCCTGGACAGACGAAGACGGCAATGAACTGCCCGGTTTTATCGACTCCGTGGCCCGACGTACCGAACGTTATAAAACGCTTAGCCGACGATTTTTGCCGCTTTACCCCGACTCCATCTCGTACTACATGAAAAAGAAGAAGTACAAAATGCGGGTGTTTACCTGGAACAACAAGCGCGGCTATGACTCCACGGAAATGACCCCGTATGATTCCATATCCTATTACAAGCGTTTTTTGCAGTCTGGTATGGTGGCCATGGACCCCCACTCGGGCTACATTCGGGCGTGGGTTGGGGGGCTCGATTACGACTACTTTAAGTATGACCATGTGAAGCAGGGTCGACGCCAGCCCGGCTCTACGTTCAAGCCCTTTGTATATACGGCAGCCATCGACGACACCATTAGCAACCTTAGCCCCTGCGACCGCATTCAGGACCGGCCTTTCCGGAAAGCATACCGCGAAAACGGTGAGGATAAAATGTGGGAACCACGCAACTCAACGGGCTACTACACCTACTCCCACATGACGCTGCGCCGGGCAATGGCTCGCTCAGTCAACTCCATTACGGCTAGATTAACCGACGACATAGGGCCCGAACGCGTAGCTGAGTACGCGCACCGAATGGGCATAAAAAGCCCCCTCGACGCCGTTCCGTCTATTGGCTTAGGGTCGTCGGATGTGTCGCTCTATGAACTGGTAGGCGCTTACTGCACCTTTGTGAATGATGGTGAGTCTATCGAACCCCTGATTGTGCAACGCATTGAAGACCGTGATGGAAACGTAATCGAAACGTTTGCGCCGAAAAAGAAGCGGGCCATCAGTGAAGAAACGGCCTTCCTGATGCGCTATATGCTACAGGGCGGTTTGCAGGAACCGGGCGGAACGTCGCAGAACCTGTGGTCATACGATCTGTTCAAAAACCACAATGAAATGGGGGCTAAAACTGGCACTACGTCCAACAACTCGGATGGCTGGTTCGTCGGCATATCGAACAACCTGGTGGTAGGTGCCTGGGTAGGTGGCGACGACCGCAGCATTCATTTTCGCTCGACAGACATGGGCGAAGGCGCCAAAACAGCCATGCCTCTAGTGGGTCGTTTTTTAGAAAAAGTTTATGCCGACCCAAAATTCAAGAATCTGCAGGGACCGTTTCCAAAGCCCACAATTCCAGTCAGCAAAGAATACATGAACTGCGGCTACTCTGGTGACGATGAAGAAACGGATGACGAATCAGATTCAACCAGTACAAGTAGCAATACTGCCGATTCAACCTTTGTCCCAACTGCTCCTGCTCCTGATCCAACTGCCCCAACTGATACAACTAAAATCTAGTGCAGCAGTAACTATATCTCACTGAGCCCCAAAATAAAGACGGTCGTATCCACGACCGTCTTTATTTTGGGGCTCAGTGATCGCTACGAATCGTATCCTAACACCGGAGAGAGCCATTTTTCAATTTCCTCCACAGGCATGTCTTTCCGGTGTGCGTAGTCCACAACCTGATCTTTGTTAATCTTACCCACAGCAAAATACTTTGATTCTGGGTGGCTGAAGTAGAATCCGCTAACCGATGAGGCCGGGTACATGGCGTAGCTTTCGGTGAGTTCAATGCCAATTTCGCCCGCATTCAGCAAGTTGAAGAGTTTGCCTTTTTCGGTATGATCCGGACAGGCAGGATAGCCGGGAGCGGGACGGATGCCCTGGTAATCCTCTTTGATGAGTTGCTCGTTGCTTAATTTCTCATTCACAGCATAGGGCCAGAATTCCTGGCGAACTCGCTCGTGCATCCGCTCGGCAAACGCTTCGGCCAGCCGGTCGGCTAGGGCTTTGACCATGATGCTGTTATAGTCATCGTGGTCGCGCTCGTATTTCTCCAGCAACGCTTCGATACCAATACCAGCCGTAACGGCAAACGCACCAATGTAATCTTCCCGGCCACTGTCGAGCGGGGCCACGAAATCGGCGAGGCACAGGTTAGGCAGGCCAGGGGCTTTCTGGTTCTGCTGACGCAGGAAGTGCAGCACCGTTTTGGTATCATAGATCAACTCCCCGGCGGGGGTCACGGCGGGCAATTCAGCCTGCAGCGATTCGGCGCGGGAAATTATGTACTCCACGTGACGATGCGATCCATGCCGCTCACACGCAATGTCGCGTGTCTGCTCTTCATAACTGTGCAGTAGTACGTCGTCGTCGGCCGAGTTGGCCGGGTAAAAGCCCACCACAGCCTTCGCCGTCAGGAGTTTTTTGTCAATGATCTCCTGCAAAAGTTTTTTTGCATCATCAAACAGTTGCCGGGCTTCGGAACCAACCAGACTATCGTCGAAAATAACCGGATACTTGCCGTGTAACTGCCATGTCTGGAAAAAAGGCGTCCAGTCAATATAAGGGGCTAGCTCAGCAATCGGGTAATCATTAAAATAGCGGTTGCCGAGGAAAGTCGGCTTTGTGGGCTCAAATTGGCTCCAGTTGATAGCCGTGCGGTTGCTGCGCGCTTTGTCGATGGTCAGGCTGGCTTTTTCCTTCTGGCGTTTTACGTGGTCAGCGCGCAGTTTGACGTACTCGGCTTTGATCTCCGAAAAAATCAGTTCTTTCGTACCATCCGTTTCGCTGACCAGCCGCCCGGCAACCGGCACGCTCCGGCTGGCATCCAGCACGTGAACGACCGGTCCCGAATAGTGCGGATCGATTTTGACGGCGGTGTGAATCCGCGACGTAGTGGCTCCGCCAATGAGCAGAGGCATGGTAAATCCCTGCCGTTCCATCTCCTTTGCTACACCCACCATCTCATCGAGCGACGGGGTGATTAGCCCGCTCAGGCCAATGATGTCGACGTTGTGGTTGCGGGCTTCGTCCAGGATTCTCTGGGTTGGCACCATCACACCGAGGTCGATAATCTCGTAGTTATTACAGCCCAACACCACACCAACAATGTTTTTACCAATGTCATGAACGTCGCCCTTCACGGTAGCCAGCAGAATTTTACCGGCCGAAGAACTAGCCGTTCCGTCTTTTTCGGCTTCGATGAATGGGGTCAGGTAAGCCACCGCTTTCTTCATCACCCGTGCCGATTTCACCACCTGCGGCAGGAACATTTTACCAGCCCCGAATAAATCGCCGACGATATTCATGCCATCCATCAGCGGTCCTTCAATGACATGCAGTGGCCGCTCGACTTGGTGCCGGATTTCCTCAACGTCCTGATCGATGAAGTCCGTAATGCCTTTGACAAGCGCGTGCTTGAGTCGTTCGCGCACGGGTTCACTACGCCAGGCATCATCCTGCACAATGGCTTTGCCTTTGGCTTTAACCGTCTCGGCAAAGTCTACCAACCGCTCAGTGGCGTCGCTGCGCCGGTTGAGTAGGACGTCTTCGCAGCGCTCGAGCAGGTCTTTCGGAATACTATCGTATACTTCCAGTTGCCCGGCATTGACGATGCCCATATCCAGACCAGCGCGGATAGCGTGGTACAGGAACGCCGAGTGCATAGCCTCCCGTACGAGGTCATTTCCGCGGAAACTAAATGAAATATTAGATACCCCTCCGCTCACCTTAGCCAGCGGCAGGT
>JAQBNX010000493.1 GCA_028288385.1 Spirosoma sp. | reverse complement strand
GAATAGGCGCTACAGCTACCACTGGGTGCCCGGCTGCCAGCAGACACGTAACGATACTGCTGCCCATTAAACCCAGGCCAACAACACCAACGGGCATAGTTTGAGTCATAAACGTTAAGTTTTGTAGTTTGCGTGGTGTCTGATGCTTAACCTGACACCACGCAAACTACAAAACTTACGTCCAACTATCCAATCCTAGTAGCTTACGGCCCAGCGGAGAGAGTTCGGCCGTTTGGTAACGCTCCTTCTCCCAGTTGCGCGGATCGCCTGGAAACGCGTAGCCCTCGGGAGCCTGCCGCTCTCGCCATGACTGGATGCGCCACTGTCGCAGGGCCTCGTTATCTTCCTGAGCGGGCATCATCGAGATATACTGGGCTATGCGAACTTTGTCTTTGGTCAGATTAGGCCGGATGCCATGTGCCAGCGTGCTGTTGAAAATAAGCAGGTCGCCCGCTTCCATTTTTACCTTCACTAAATTGAACCCTGTTGTGTCGGGCCGGAATCGGTTGCGGTCGGCGGGTTGGGTCAGTTTCCAGGTGTCGTAGTCGCGGTAGAGTTCGGGAATGCATTGGAAGCCTCCCATGTTCTCGTCGGTCTGATCGGCCAGGGCCAGCACACCCTGCACATTCTGCGGGCGGGTTTCGGGGTCATAGTCCCAGTGGATGAACCCTTTAAACTCATGTCCGGGCCGAACAGGAAAATTCAGATTGGCCCGGTCGATGGTGACCCATAGATTCTCGACGCCCCATACATCCAAAAACGCATCGTATACGCGTGGATATTGCCGGTTGTCCCATTCAAATTGATGGTTGTAGAGTTCGACCATACCGCTGTTGGTCAGTTCCTTCATCTGCATTTCAGCGCGGGGTGGCGCATACCAGGTTTCAGGGTTGGTGGGGTCTTTTTCCTCAAATTCCCACAGCAGATCGGCTAAGCGCTGCGCCTGCTCTTTTGGCACCGCCTGCTTCACCACGATGTAGCCATTCTCTTTCCAGAAGGTCCAGTCTGCCTCAGACAAGACACGTAACGGCATTCCTGACGAGCGGTCGCTGAGGTTTATGTTGCTGCTAGTGGCGGTTGATGGATTGCCGGGTATGTCTTTGTGGGCATTATTGGGAACCCTGGTGGGGGCCATTGTAGTAGGTGTTCCTGTTGGCTGCATTGTTTCCATAATCGGATTGTTTTTTGAAGTGTTTTGTTTAGACAAAAGTAGTAGACCAGCCAACGTAGCTGTTAGAACGCTAATTGCCATTTTTTGCACTATATTGCTCTTACTTATTTGGTGTTGATCATTTTGGACCTACCAAGAGCAAAAATGAAGCTTTCTTTCGAGCGCATTGACCCCGACGCCGACAGTTCATTTCATATCCTGCTGACCCCCCATCTGGAAAACGTGTTCCTTTGGCATTATCATCCGGAATACGAGATCGTGTACATTGAGGGGGCCAGTGGTACCCGCCATGTGGGCGATCATATCTCGCGCTACGAAGGCAGCGATCTGGTGTTCATTGGTCCTAATATCCCCCATTTAAACTTTGACTACGGCGTCAAAACCGACTACCGAAAAGTCGTGGTGCAAATAAATGAAGATTTTTTAGGCAAGCATTTTTGGCAGGCTCCTGAATTTGCAGCCATCACGAGGCTATTCGCCGAGGCCCGCAGCGGCCTTTCGTTTCACGGCGAAACTAAGCAGGATGTGGGTAAGCAGCTCGAAGCGCTGTCAACATTGCCGCCCTTCGACCGGATAATGGCGTTACTCACCATTTTTCAGCGGTTAGCCACTAGCATAGACGTAACGCCCCTGCATGGAAAACCTATAACGGCTGGCTACAATCAGAAAGAGCAGCAACGGCTACGGCGTGTGTACCAGTTTGTTGATGAACACTACGCGCACAAAATTGATATTGCCGACGTAGCAGGCGAAGTCAGTTTAACCACATCGGCCTTTTGTCGCTATTTTAAACGCATGACCCATTTGACATTCACCCAGTTTTTAAACCAGTATCGCGTAAACCAGGCCCGAACCCTGTTGCTGCTCGACCAGACGGTGTCTGAAACAGCCTGGGCCTGCGGGTTCGAGAGCCTTTCGTATTTCAATAAAATGTTCCGGCGCGTAACGGGCGAAAACCCTTTTCAGTTTAAGAAACGGCACCGATCGACCGAAACTATCGGCTAAGTTCAGGGCTTAGTTGTGTAGCTTTGTGGCACCCAACGATAACACTATTTCGTTTCATGGCGGACCACAAGCCCCTGATTTTAGTAACCAACGACGATGGTATAACAGCCCCCGGCATCCGAACCCTCGTCGAATTAATGCAGCAACTGGGTTCGGTCGTCGTAGTGGCCCCCAACAGTCCGCAGTCGGGCATGGGGCATGCCATCACCATTGCCGATCCGCTGCGGCTCTACCCCTCGGAGATTTTTGGCGACGTACCGTCCTATGAATGCTCCGGCACCCCGGCCGATTGCGTAAAACTGGCCAAACACCACGTCCTAAAAGACCGCGCTCCGGACTTAGTCGTCAGCGGCATTAATCACGGCGGCAACACGTCCATCAGCGTGCTGTATTCAGGCACGATGTCGGCAGCCATCGAAGCGGCCATCGAAGGCATCCCGGCCATTGGTTTCTCGCTCGGCGACTTTACCCGCCAACCCGATTTTTCACACACCCACGAACACATCCTGACCATTGCCCGCACCGTACTGGAGCGCGGCATGAAGCGTGGCACGGCGCTTAACGTTAACTTTCCCAGCCGCGCGGCTGAGCCGCTAAAGGGTATCCGTATCTGCCGACAGGCCAACGCCAAATGGCAGGAGGTGTTTGAGGAACGGCGCGACCCAAACGGCCGACGCTATTTTTGGTTAGCCGGCGAGTTTGTTAACTTCGACACGCATGCCGAAGATACCGACGAGTACGCCCTGTCACAAAACTACACCTCCGTAGTTCCCTGTCAGTACGACCTGACGGCATACGAAGCCATGGACGCGTTAAGAGACTGGAAGCTGTAAAAAAATAGTGATGAGTCAGGAGCGATGAGTTATGAGCGCAGTTGGGCCATCTCAGTCACTCATTACTCATCGCTACTAACTCATCGCTAGTAAGATGGCCCTATTAGGTAGTATGCTCAAAAACGGTATTCGTCTAACGAATGCCGTTCGGCTCCGCAAAGTCAGTCCCCTGCGGCAACAGCGCAAAGCGTTCCGTAAACTCGTAGGCAAAGCCCGCTTCACCGAGTTTGGCCGGACCTATCATTTTGAAGAATTACTTAGCGCAGCCGAATTTGGCAAAAACCGGGAATTTTACGAGAAATTCAGGCAGTACGTGCCCATTCATGACTATAACCGAATGTTTGAGGGTTGGTGGAATCGAACGCTGGCGGGCGAACGCGATATTAGCTGGCCGGGGCGAGTGAAGTACTTTGCCCTTAGTTCGGGCACGTCGGAAGCGGCAACCAAGTACATCCCCGTTACAAAGGCCATGTCGAGGGCCATTCAGCGGACGGGCGTGCGGCAGATTTTGACGCTCGGCCGCTACCAGAGCCTGCCCCCGCAACTGTACGAAAAAGGCTGTTTGATGCTGGGCGGCAGCACCGACCTGAACCTGCGCCAGGGCCATTACGAAGGCGACCTCAGCGGCATTACGGCCAGCCGCATCCCCGTCTGGTTCGAGCGATTTTATAAACCCGGCAAAAACATTGCTCAGGAACGTGACTGGTCGGTGAAGCTGGCCGAAATTACCGAGCAGGCCGCTAACTGGGACATTGGCTACGTAGTGGGCGTGCCCGCCTGGATACAATTATTGCTCGAAAAAATTATTGCCCACTATAAGGTGAAGACCATTCATGACATCTGGCCCAACCTGATGGTGTTCTGTCACGGGGGCGTATCGTTCGAGCCCTACCGGCAGGGGTTCGAGAAACTCCTCGCCCACCCCATCACCTACATTGAAACGTACCTGGCCTCGGAAGGATTCATTGCGTTTCAAACCCATCCTAACGCCGAGGGGATGCAATTGGTACTCAACAATGGCCTATTTTTTGAGTTTATCCCCTTCACCGAACAAAACTTTTCGGCAGATGGCGACCTGGCAGAAAATCCCCAAACGCTGATGATCGACGATGTGGAGGAAGGCAAAGAATATGCCCTGATCCTGTCTACCTGCTCGGGGGCCTGGCGCTACCTGATCGGCGATACCATCCGGTTCGTCAGCAAAAGCCGGTCAGAGATTGTCATTACGGGGCGTACAAAGCATTTCCTGAGCCTGTGTGGTGAACACCTGTCCGTCGACAATATGAACAAAGCCATTGAGATGGTATCCGACGACCTGGGCATTTCTATTCGGGAGTTTACCGTGGCGGGCGTAGCCCACGATACGCTCTTTGCTCATCATTGGTACGTAGGCACCGACGACGTAGTAGATGCTGACGACCTCCGAAACCGTATCGACGCCCGACTCGTCCAACTTAATGACGACTACGCGGTTGAACGCAAGCATGCCCTCAAGGAGATCACCGTTACGGCGCTTCCTACGGCAACATTCTATAAGTGGATGGAGTCAAAAGGCAAAATGGGAGGGCAGCATAAATTCCCGCGTGTGCTGAAAAAAGGGCTGATTGCGGAGTGGGACGCTTTCTTAGCAAAAACTGACTAACCCTCCCCTACGCACTACTCACTTTGCACTGTGCTCGCTCCGCTCACGCGCTGCTGCACGTTGGGTGTGCCCCGGTAGCGGATGGTGCTGGCTCCGCTGGCATCGACCACCAATGCATTGGTAACGCTGACACGCGCGTTGCTGGCACCTGACGCATGTACACTGGCTTCACCAACGGGGTATCTAATCGCGTCCAGTTTCGATGCACCTGACAACTCTGCCGTTAGTGCTGTTCCACTCCCAATAGCGTCCAGTTTTGACGCGCCCGATAGGTCTATGTTGGTCCGGGAGGCCTGAACCGTGAACTTACCTTTGGAGGCACCTGACAGCTCGATGTCCAAATCACTTAAACTCGTAAAGCCACTGACCTCAGACTGGCTGGCACCCGAAAAGGCAACACCCCGCAAGGTTGGCATGGTAATCTGGAACGATGTCTGATACTGGCGGCTACGGTTGTGATTGCGGTATCTGGCAAACAAGGTGCCGTTACGGGTATACACGTCGAGGTCATTTAAATTCCGCTGATCGCCTTCGGCTACAACAGCAAAGTTGGCTCCCTGTTGCACGGTAATGGCAAAAGCACTACCCATATCAAGCCGGTCGAAGTTAGTTAGTGCGTAGGTCTGTTTGTCGCTCTGATAGGGGCCGACATCTTCCCGAACGCACGCCATTAAACCCATTAACAACAACGCAATGCAACTGATCTGATAAAACAAACGACGATTCATAAGGGTGTTTTTAAAGAGTTAATTAATGAGGATGACAAAGGGCGTGATGGCTTTTTCAAAACATCAGGCCTTTGTTACGTTCATGACAGTTGCTCTTTTAGTTACCCCTATGTGTTGAAAAATTATTTTTTCAGATCAGCCTCACGTACCTTTAGTTCTGCCAGAGCCGATTTGGCGGACCATTAGGAGTTGCCGAATCGCAGTCCAATTTCAAATCCAATCCAACCCCAATGACGGGTATTGCCGAAATCGGTCAGGCGGGCGTCGAAGAGCGGAACGGCAGGTCGGATTAGCGGCCGGGTGGTGTTGTCAGCGCCGAAATACAAGTTGGCCGATGGGCCAAACGCCAGCGACAGCCGCTTGCTGAGTGTGGTCTCTACCAAGGTGCTCAGGCGAATTTGTTGATTCCAGTCGGTGCTGCTCCGATCAAAATAGAATAGGTGGTGGGCCGACCCTTCTACAGTGAGTAACGTCTTTTGCGACAGACCGAACGCCGTGCCAAGACCATAACCTGCACTCAGCCGTGGGCTGCCCACCCGTTCGAAACTGCTGCCTGCTGTCACTATATTGTAAAATCGCCGGACGCCCGTTCGATACGTTACGTTTAATAGGTTAACTTCATTAGCCGATACTTCAATCCGCCGGAATCCGCCCTTCTGTACATGACTTAACAGGCCAATCGGTACTTTGCCCGATGAATCGGCGATGTTGATCAGGCCAACCTGATGCCCTCCCGTGATGCGCCGTGCCCGGTTAACGATACCGGCGATCTGCCAGCCCCGCACGTCGTGGTGGGCATAGTTGGCTAATCCGGCCAGTTGAAGGCCCTTGATGGATTTCCCGGCTATATTGAGCAAGCCGCCAACTTGTACGGAACGAGGTTGTTCGCCCCCAGTGACGTTGAATAATCCCCCAATCTGAACACCCTGCACATTGCCCCCGTCTATATTGAACAACCCACCCAGCTGTACACCCTGGACCTCACGGCCGACTAAATTTCCCAGGCCCGCTGCCTGAACGCCCCGCACGTCTGCTTGAACGATATTAAACAAACCGCCCACCTCAACAGCGTGAACACCGAAGGAATAGCCCGCCAGCGCGTTGATCGAAACCCGGTTGATGATGCGCCCACTGAGCCGGAGATTTGTCCCGATGTAGGGCACAAACGACACCTGCCAGTCGCGGTAGAGCGTATCGCGGCTCAGGTTAATATCGTGAATGGCCTGCTGTGCCGATACAAACAGCCGCATCACGCCTACCTTCCCCCGGTCGAGTACCGATAATGATGGTGGTTGCGTGGTCGAGTCGATGGCAACGGTAACAGGCTGAACCGGCGTGGACGCTAAAGGAACAGCCGGGCGGGTCGTATCGTCAGTTACCCGAATCGACAGCGCCTGTACCGGGATATTACGGGGCAGCGGCATCAGACGAATACTAACCGAATGGCTCGTTTTGGCCCGGATGGTAACCGTTTCGCCCACGTATGCCTGCTTCCGAACGTCTAACCGAATGGACGGCAGGTTGGTAGGCAACCGGATGCGGTAATAGCCAAACGGATTGCTGACGGTAGAGGCTAGGGTTGTTTTCTCAAAAATACTGGCCTGCGCAATACGCTGTCCGGTCAGTTCATCGGAGATATAACCGTCTAGCATAAAGTTTTTGGGAGCCTCTTCGGGCTGTTCAGAACGGGTCAGGATGACGTGATTTCCCCGTGATTTATACGTCACGCTGCCCAGAAATACCTGGTTCAGAACCTGGCGGACGGGTACATTGGTCAAGCGAACCGTTACCAGCGCATTTGCGTCAATACGAGTCGGATTGTACGAAAATTCAAAACGTCCTTCGCGGCTGATCTTAGGCAACGCGCTCTCCGTGCGTTCATTACGAATGTCAACCGAAATAATGCGTTCGAGCGGGGGTGTTGACTGGGCCAGAAGCCGGGCCGTTATTAAGAAGAAAATCAAAAAAACTGAGAATCGAAGCGAAGCCATTGGCAGTGTAGTTTGGGGCAAGACAGCTAGCCGGACCATTCCCCCTATGCTACTGGCACGTTCCATCTAAAATTACCTGCTGTCCTACGCGCCGGACACGCAGCCCGAGCGTTTCGGCCGTAACGGCAACGACGGCTTCCAGCGACGCGTTGCTGAATCGGGTGGTTAGGCGGCAGTTGCCGAGTTGCGCGTTCTGGAGCCGTACATCGGCGTTATATACCTGGTTGAGCGTCTGCACTACGTTTCGCAGCGGCTCATTGTCGAACACCAGCTGACCCGTTTTATAGGCAAACGCATTGACCGACAGTTTCAGGCTCTGCCGGATGGTATCCGTCGATGCCACGAAGGTTGCCTGTTGATCTTTAGTCAACAGCACCGCTTTCCGGCCACCGGCAAATTTAACCTTTCCTGTTTTCACGGCTACGCTGACGTTGGCATCATAAGCCCGAACGCTGAAGGACGTACCCAGCACCTGTACCGTAGTCTGGCGAGCCTGAATGCGGAACGGCCGCATGGCATCAGGTATGACATCAAAGAAAGCTTCTCCCGTCAACGTAACGTTGCGGTGGTCGTTGGCGAACTGGGTCGGGTAGCGCAGAGTCGACCGGCGATTCAGTAAAATTTTAGTCCCATCGGGCAGTGTTTTGTTTAGTGGCTTGTCGGTTGTGGTCAGTGTCAGGAATTGTTCCGGCTGGTTGGCAGAGGGGATCTGACCGAAAAAGCGGTACGCCTGCCAGCCGATACCGATGGTCAGTAAAAACATTGCCGCAAGTCTGAAGACGGACGACTGATACCAGATAACCTGACGCCCAGGTTGGCGTTGATCTCCGCCAGAATGCTCGTCCCGCTGAATGGGCATTGGCCTGACAACCGGCTCCGGCTCGGATGCGGGGCGGGCGTTTGGCGTTTTTATCTTCCGCTGAACCTTCTGCCAGGCTGCATCAGTATCGACGGGTGGCTGGTCTGGCAGAGTCGCCGCCTGCCAGATGCGCTCGAAACGGTCGAAATCAGCCGGGCTGGGTCCTGACGAGCTGGTATCCTGCGATGCAAGCCACTGCGTCACCCGCGCCGACTCATCGGGGTCGGTTTCGCCCGCCAGGAACTTGCCCAGCAAAGCATCATCTATGGGTTGTTGATTGGCCATGGCTTTTTAAGGAGTAGTGACTACTACGTAATGAATAATGATCAATAGCAAATAATCACTCAATTCAGTGCGCAGCATACGTAGCGCCTTGCCGATCTGGTTCTCAACCGTTTTGATTGAGATCCCCAGTTGATCGGCAATTTCCTGGTATCTCAGTTCATCGAACCGGCTTAGGGTAAACGCCAGCCGACACTGTTCGGGCAATTTCTGGATAGCAACCTGTAGCCGTTCGGCCAGTTCGTCGCCTAACAGCGTATGAACCGGCGATTCGGCCATGGTTTCACCCATATAAAGCGTGTGCTGCCGGTGTTCATCGCGAATGGCCAAATGCTTGATCCGGTTCAGGCAGCGGTTGTGTACTGCCCGGAACAGATACGACTTGAACGAGGTCGTAATGATCAGGCTGTCGCGTCGCTCCCAAAGCGCCAGAAACATTGCCTGTACTTCTTCTTCGGCCTCGTCAGAATCGGATAAAAACTGACGGGCATACCGGCACAGGGGGACATAATGCTGCCGGAATACGACCTCATACGCTCGCTCGTCGCCCTGCCGAATGGCCTCGATAACGTCCTGCTCAGTTGGTTGCACTGATCTGGGTGGATGGATGATAGGAGACGGCAAAACTATCATTTTTGCGGAACATACGCTTGGTCAGCGGGATGACACCTATCTGCCGGTATACCCTTACTGCTTTTCAAAATAAATTTCAGTGAGAATAATTCGGCAAAAAATAAGCAGGCTGCATAGGGGGAAACAGACAACTGACTGTCAGGAAACCAAATCAACGGAATCCATGCACACAATCTCCCTCATTCAGTCAGCCCGTCGGTGCGCATTAATCTTTTTAAGCTTTTACCTGATTTTCCCGCCACTCCAAGCTCAGACACTTACTCAAACCATCCGGGGAACCGTAGTAGATCAGAGCCTGCAAACGCCCCTACCCGGTGCCACAGTAGTCATATTGAACACCACCCCGCTCAAAGGAACCAGCACCGACGCCAGCGGCCAGTTTCGGCTTGAGCAGGTGCCCGTCGGCCGACAAACCCTGCAAATCAGCGTAGTGGGCTACAAAAACGCCATGTTGCAAAACATCACCGTCGATGCCGGTAAAGAACTCGTGCTGACCATCGCGCTCGAAGAAGCTATTAGTCAACTATCGGAAGTAACCGTTAAACCAACGGTCGATAAAGATACCCTCGGACCGGCGCTCTGGTTAAACGAAATGGCAGCCGTATCGGCCCGGACGTTTTCGGTCGAGGAAACTCAGAAGTTTGCCGCTGCCGTGAACGACCCGGCCCGCATGGCAACGGCCTATGCCGGGGTAGTCGGGGCCGACGATGGCGGCAATAGCATTGTGATCCGGGGCAATGCACCCAACGGGCTGCTGTGGCGCATGGAAGGCGTCGAAATCCCGAACCCTAACCACTTTTCGGACCTGGGCACGGCCGGGGGCGGCATCTCGATCCTGAGTGCGCAACTGCTGGCCAACTCCGACTTTCTGACCGGGGCGTTTCCGGCCGAGTACGGCAACGCGCTGTCCGGCGTGTTCGATCTGCGACTGCGTCGGGGCAACAACGCCAAACGTGAGTATACCGTGCAGGCAGGCATATTGGGGCTGGACGTAGCCGCCGAAGGACCAATTGCCAAAGGCTATGGCGGTTCGTTTCTGATCAATTACCGTTACTCAACGCTTGGCCTGCTCTCGAAAGCGGGCGTAGACATTGGCACTGGCGACCGCGTATTTCAGGATTTATCGTTCAATGTGTATTTACCGACGCGCCGGAGCGGCAAGTTTACGCTTTTTGGTTTTGGGGGGTTGAGCAGCAGTAAAATCATGGCCCCGGCCGATTCAACGAAATGGGTGAGCGATTTCGACCGCTATAACGAAGATTTCCGGTCCAACACCGGGGCAGTCGGGCTGACGCATACGCTGCCCTTTGGACGCAAGGCATTGCTAAAGACGGTATTGCTGGCGTCGGGCTACGAAAACCGCTATCAGAGCGATATTCTGGAACCGGCGAATGATTACGTACCGTTGGAGCGGCACAACGAAGCCTACACAACCCAAAAGCGCATCCTCTCGACGACCCTGACGTATAAACTAAACGGACGGCACACAATTCGCACAGGTTTGATTGGCACCCAACTCATCTACAATCTGGCTCAGCGATCCTGGGAAGCCGAACAAAACCGGTTGCTGACGCGCGTTCGGGTAAGCGACCAGACCAGCACCGTGCAGGCCTTCGGGCAGTGGAACTACCGGCTGTCGGAGCAGTTGACTCTTAACGCCGGACTGCATTACCTCCACCTGAATCTGAATAGCACATCTGCTCTGGAGCCACGCGGTTCTTTACAATGGGCGTTTGCCCCCAACCAGTCGCTGAGCGTTGGGTACGGCCTGCACAGCCAGTTGCAAAACCCAGCTACGTATTTTATTCTGTCAACGAACGGGGCAAGCAACCTGCCTGCGCTGTCGAACCGGAATCTGGGCTTCACGCGCTCGCATCATTACGTGCTTGCCTACGACCGACGGCTGACCAACTACCTTCGGCTGAAGGTAGAGACGTATTACCAACGGCTGTTTGATATTCCGGTGAGTGCGAATCAGCGCGACGCCTTTGCGGTCATCAACCAGTTCAGTGGCTTCACGAATCAGCCATTAGTGAACGGCGGTCATGGTCGTAACTACGGGCTTGAAGTAACGGTAGAGCAATTTCTGCACAACGGCCTCTATTTTCTGCTGGCCTCGTCGCTCTACAATTCAGCCTATCATGGATCAGACGGTGTGTGGCGCAACACCCGCTGGAATGGCCGCTACGCCGAAAGTTTGCTGGTTGGGAAAGAGTGGGGCACTGATAAGAATGTATTTGGCCTGAATCTGAAGCTCAGCTACTACGGCGGCTACCGCGATACGCCCATTGATATAGCCGAATCGAAGCGGCTGAGCGAAACGGTTTACGTAAAAAGCCAGGCGTTTACGCAGCAACTACCGGCCTATTTTCGGCCCGACGTACGGCTAAGCTGGAAGAAAAACCGCCCCCACTCAACCCGTACCCTTTCGCTCGATTTACAAAATGCCGTGAACCGTCAGAACGTGTACGGCCGCTATTTCGACCCGAATACCGGCAACGTCAAAACCTATTACGGCACGGGTCTGATCCCGGTGCTAAGCTATCGGGTCGTGTTCTGACAAGTAGTAGGCTCAGCAAAAGAATTTACCAGCTATCCATCAGCCTCGACACAGGCTCGTATAGGCGTGTGTAGGCAATCTGGGTGGCTACGGCTAGAAACATGAAACCGGTAGTTCGGTTGAAGATCGTAACGACGCGGGGTGTAAACAGCCTCTTGAGACGGTTGGCGTAGTAGGCCAGGGCCATTTCGGTCACAAATACCCCCAGCAGGCTGGCTCCCATAAATCCATATTGCTGCGCCAAATCATAGTGCAGATGCGACCGGATGTAGGCCACGATGGTTACCCAGGAAACAAAATTAATGGGGTTCAACGCATTCAGTAAAAAGCCAGTTGTTACGTAATAAACGGCATTGCCTAACCGCGTTTTTGGATACGCCAGACGGGGCGTTCCCTTCAGAATGTTAACCAGACCCATAGCCGTGAGAAACAAAACACCCACAAAGGCCATAAAGTGTTCGAAGCCTTGCACTTTGGGAATAAAGGACGTACCGAGCAACGCAGCCAGCACAAACAACGTATCGCCGACAATCACACCAAAAACGATTTTCATGCCCGAGCGAAAACCGTTATCAACGCTATTTTGAATCAGGGCAAAAAAGACGGTTCCAAACGTTAAGCACAAGGCCACACCAACCAGAAAACCGTAAAGAATAGGTAATGCCACGAATTTTTGGGTGTTTGAGAATGCTTGTATCCAGGGTTGTTGGTATTGTCAATCTACTACACCACCTTAAACAAGCACCAACCTACGAACTGTTTTCAAATACCCCGAAGCCGGGCCACCATGAGCAGGCCGCTCACACTCAGCGCATCGGTAATTCGGCTGGCCATGACCATATCGACGGCTTCGGCCAAGGGCAGTTTCCAGATGCGCAGTTCTTCAGTCTCTTCGGGTGCGTGGTCGCCCTGTTTCAGCCCTTCGGCAATATAAAGAAACCCTTCTTCGTCGGTGGCCGAGTTGGAGGTGTGAATGCGGGCTATCTGGGACCACCGGCTAGCTACTAGGCCGGTTTCCTCTTTAAGCTCACGTTTGGCAGATTCGAGCGGATCGGTACCCAGCGGGGAACCTCCTTCGGGTATTTCCCACGAGTACTCGTCCAGCGGATAGCGGTACTGACCAACTAGATAGGTGTTGCCATCTTCGTCGAGTGGGATGACACCCACTGCCTTATTTTTGAAGCTAACGACGCCATAAATACCGGGGGTTCCGGCGGGTGTTAGGACCTCTTCGTGCCGGATGGCCAGCCAGGGGTTTTCATACCTGACCGCTGAATTAAGCGTTTGCCAGGGGTTTTTCGTCACGTCCATAAGGCCGAAAGTACGAAATTTTCGGCTACGAATGGCTAACTTTGGTATCCCGAAGGCCGGATGCTCACCACCCGGCAACCTTCTTGTTTAACGCATGATTACACCGCAACAGGTCAAATATCGCTGGATGGGCATATCACTCGGGTTGAGTGTGGTGCTGCTGGCCATTAAATTCACGGCTTACTTTCTGACCTCGTCCACGGCCATCCTGACCGATGCCGTTGAGTCGATCGTTAACGTAATTGCCAGCGGATTTGCCTTCTATAGCATCTACTTAGCCGGGCTTCCGCCCGATAAAAATCACCCCTATGGCCACGGAAAAGTAGAGTTCCTATCGTCTGGTTTCGAGGGAGCCATGATTCTGTCGGCGGGTTTGGTCATTATCTGGCAGGCCGTACTGAGCATCTTCGAGCCACATGAACTCAGCAACCTCGACTGGGGTCTTGTCCTGATTGGTCTTACTGCCGCAGCCAATGGATTTGTAGGCTGGCGGCTCATCCGATCCGGACGCCAAACAGACTCGCTGGCGCTCACCGCCGACGGACGGCACCTGCTCACCGATACGTTCAGCAGCGTTGTGGTGATGGTGGGTGTAGGACTGGTGGCCTTGACGGGACAGCGCTGGATTGACAGTGCCTTATCGCTGCTGCTGTCGATTGTTATCATTTACAACGGTTTTCAGATTACACGTCAGTCGGTGGCCCGGCTCATGGACGAAACAGACGCACCCACGCTGGACCGTGTAGTCACGGTGCTAAATGTCCATAAAGACCGTAACTGGATCGATGTGCACAACCTGCGCGTTCAGAAGTACGGTGCCGATCTGCATATTGACTGCCACCTTACACTGCCATACTACTGGGAACTGACTCAGGTGCACGATGAGGTACATCATTTTGAGGAAACGCTTAAAGAGGGTTTCCAGGGCGAAGTCGAGATTTTCGTCCATACCGACCCCTGCATGAAAGAATGCTGCCACTACTGCCGCGTGGCCAACTGCCCCGTGAGGGCATCGGCGTTCATACGCGACGTTGAGTGGACAGCCGCTAACCTGCCGCTGAACCAAAAGCATTTTGTGCCTATGGCCGTGTCAGGAGTTGCAGATTAAAACAGAACGGGAAGTATTACTTTTGATTAACCGGCTTCTTATGGGGCAAAAACACATGCACCGCAGGGTGCATTGTATAAAGCCGGTACTGCTCACCATCGCTGACCAGAATACCACTCGATTTATTACCACCCATCAGTGGATTTCCAGTGTATTTTTTCCAGTGAATCAAGTCTTTGGACACCGCTACGTTGGTCGACCATTCGTGCCAGTCTGCATAGGCCGATGCATGGTAGTAAGCGTAGTAAAGTCCTTTATGGCGGATCACCTGATTCATGGCCACGGCATATCGATCATACGAATCAGGGCCTTTGGTCAGAACCGGCTCATCCTGTACGTTTGTCCACACTTTTAGGTCTTTGGAAGTCGCCAGCCAAACCGCCTGATCCTTGCGTTCATAAAAAAGATACCATACACCGTTCTCCTTCCAGGCTGTCGGCGTTCCATAGGGGCCTTTGCTGAGTGGCTGCCCATTGGTGTAGCGAATATCGAGTGGTCCCTGCTCCTGCCAGTTAATGCGGTCTGTTGAAAGGAGCAAATGCGCTACGTCGTTCAGGCCCTCGGCAAACATATAATAGGTGTCCCCGTCTTTTACCACCATCACATCTTCTACCCAGGTCGACGCGTGTATAGGATTGTTTTTGTAGCGCTCCCATTTTAATCCGTCCTCCGACGTAGCGTAGCCCAGATAGCGGGTGCTATCGCCCGCCCGATAACCCGTGTACCAGAGGTGATACGTCTCCCCTTCGCGCAGGATGAACCCTCTTTCCCGAATCTTTTGATCCCATGAGTCTGTGCCCGTACCGGTAAATACAGGATTGTTTTTGTAGGGTATGAATTGAACAAGTTCGGCCGGAAATTGGGGGTCTTTCGTCAATTTTGAGGGTGTGGTATCCGGAATTGTCCACTCTCCCGTCAACAATCCGGCGATGAAAAGAGCAAGAAAAGATGTTTTTAGGTTCACGATTAGCGATGAATTGTCATACCAATGTAGTTAAATTTATTTCGAGTGATTTGCCAGGCAACTGATTTCCGACTTATGGGCCAACTTAATCTTGTGAGGCATCAGTAAAGCTATTGTTGGAACTTGACGAGCTAGTATTTTTGGTTCTATTTTACGAACTGGGTTAGGACTATTTTCTATCTTAGGTCTCAGTAAATTATTCGTATGAAAGCCACCGCCACTTACCGAAAACGCTTCGGTCTATTTCGTGACCCGGCGGTTCGGCGCGAATTGCAATTGCTCGATCCCGTTAGCAACCACCAACGTATGGTGCATCTGCTGACTGCTTATGAATTTCCGTTTGATATTACCCGTGCCCTCGAACTGGCCTTGTTTCACACCTATGCCAGCCCGCGCGTATCGGGATTGCTGGCCCGCACTGGTGAGTTTGAACACCACGGGCAGAAACGGTACGACGATACAAGCCGGCTGATTCAGGAATTTATGGAATCGGGCTACGACAGTGATAAGGGTGGGCGGGCCATTGCCCATATGAACCTGATCCACAATCACTATCGCATTGACAACGCTGATTTCGTGTTTGTGCTGGGTACGTTTGTGTTCTATCCTATCGAGTGGCTCAAACACTACGGTTGGCGGTCGTTGACCCCATCAGAAGAGCTGGCCTTGTTTCACTTTTTTCGGGAAGTAGGCCTACGCATGAACTTACTCAATCTGCCCGGGAGCCTGACCGATTTACGAGCTTTTATGGACGATTATGAAAATCGTCACTTTCGCTATACAGAAAGCAACCGGCGCATTGCCGACGCCACCGTAAAAATCGTGCAGGGCTGGTTTCCTGCGTTTCTGCACCCGCTGGTCCGCCCTACTTTTGCCGCTTTAATTAACGATAAGCTTCG
>JAQBNX010000737.1 GCA_028288385.1 Spirosoma sp. | reverse complement strand
GAAATAGACGTTAATCTAATTAACAACGCTTATAACATCCTGGAGTCGCAGTCGCTCACCTTTACCCTGTCGGGTGTTCAGCCCTGTACGCTGCAGGTAGGCTTTGGAAAAGACAACGTAGTGGGTCGAAAACTGACCTTGACTATCCAAGACGACTGTCTGTTCGGTGGGCTATACACCGGCACCCAACGGTTTGGGACACAAACAGCCTCGGTTCCCGACGTAGAAATCACCAGCTCTAATTGCAAAGAATATACCCTGAGTAACTGGAATATCAATAGCCCGTTATTCTCATTTGATGCCGTCAAACCCACGCTTTTGTTCGTAGATAATGGCGACAATTCGCTGACCATTCCGGCGCAGGTCAATGCAGAACTTGGCACATCGGACACGCTGCGGGGAAACGGTTCCTGGAATCCCCGCGACCGGCGGATTACGCTGAATATTCAGGCAAGGATTAAGCTACGTAACAACCGTGATACGACGCTCATCTTTACGCAAACCTACATACCTCAATAGCGAGTCATTAGTTACAGAGGCTTAAGATACGGCCTGCACAAAACGCTTCGACCATGCGAACACATTTACGTTTCCTCTTGATACTGGTCCTGTTTAGTGGACTCTTTGCCAACTGCTCTGAGAAATTCGAGCCAAAACCAGTTACCTACAGTCAGTTGCTAACCGGTACCGAAAAGAAAACCTGGCGGCTTGTGTCACTCCAGGTTTTCGACAATGGTCAAACCGGTGGTGTAATTCCTATTACCCAGAGTGGCTTGGATGCGTGCGAATACGACGACCTATATACTTTCTACGCAAATGATGAGCACAAATTTGAAGTCAGTGAAGGGGCATCCAAATGCAATGCTGCCGATCCGGATGTGTTTGTAACAGACACCTGGACACTCATTAATGCTGACGCTTCGCTTGAGTTTATATTTCCTATACTAGGTGGTAAATACCCCTGGACAATCAAAAATCTGACGACTTCCGTGCTTACCATGGAATACTATTTCTCGGATATTAACGCCAGTTACCGCTTTACGTTTAACTCAACTACTGCCAAATAGCCCATGATCAGAACTATACTCAGTGTATGCCTGCTCATTTGGCTAACCGCTACCAGACTGCTGGCTCAAACGGCCCCTGCCTCGCAGCAGCAATGTGCCACCATGCAAATGGACAGCCTCCTGCGGGCCAGACACCCCGAACTGGGTAGCCTGAACGACTTTGAGCAGGAACTTCAGAAAAAAATAGTTGCCATTAAATCACAGATGGCGTCGGGACGGCTTGCGGCTCCGGTCATCACCATCCCCATCATTGTGCACGTAGTGCATAACGGCGAGGCTGTAGGAGCAGGTCGTAACATCAGCGCAGCGCAGGTGAAAGCCCAGATAGAAACCCTTAACGAGGATTTTCGCCGGAAACCCGGCACACGGGGGTTCAACAACAATCCGGTCGGCGCCGATATTGAAATTGAGTTTTGCCCGGCGGCCATCGACCGGCAGGGCAGGGCCATGGCCGAGCCCGGCATTGACCGAATCAACGGCAACCGTGCCAACTGGGACCGTGACGCCATCGAGGGCGTATTGAAACCCAGCTCATACTGGGACCCTAATAAATACTTCAATATCTGGGTGCTTGAGTTCAACAGTGCCGACCGCCTGCTGGGCTATGCGCAGTTTCCGAGTAAGTCTAACCTGCCCGGTATTCCCACCGACAGCCCGGCTAGTACCGACGGCGTAGTGATCAATTATACCTCATTCGGCAATGCCGAGAAGTTTAATTCCCCGGTCATGCAGGCCCCCTATAACCTTGGCCGGACCCTGACGCACGAAACCGGGCACTGGCTGGGCTTGCGCCACATCTGGGGCGATACCAACTGCGGGGAAGATTTCTGTGCCGACACCCCCCCACAGGCATCGGAAAGCCGCGGATGCCAGGTAGGGCGGGTAAGCTGCGGCAACGCCAACATGGTCCAGAACTACATGGACTATTCCGACGACGGCTGCTTCAACATTTTTACCCTCGACCAGAAAGCCCGGATGCGGGCCGTAATGGACATTAGTCCACGCCGGGCCAGTTTGCTCACCGCTAACGTTTGCGGCACACAGGTCGTTAGTAAACCGGTGGCCAACTTCCGGGCCGAAACCCGGCGGATACTGCTGGGTGGGCAGGTGAGGTTTAACGACCTGTCGGCCAACTTCCCCAACCGCTGGGAGTGGACCTTTGAAGGAGGCACACCCGCTACGTCGAACGAGCAAAATCCAACGGTTACGTATAACCAGCCGGGCAAGTTCAAGGTTACGCTGCAGGTGTTCAACAGCGTGGGCGCATCAGACCCACTGACCCGGACGGAATACATTGAGGTGCTGAATGTGGGTCTGTGCGCCGAACTAACCAACTTCAACGGTACGCCCACGGTGCTGCGCGAACCAGGTGGTACGGGCTACGTGGCCGGACAAAATAGCAAGCGCACGCAGGCCGTATCGGAGTTTTTTCAGAACGACCTGAGTTATAGTAACCTGGCTGGAGCCGCCGTGCGCTTTGGCGTGGCTAAAGCTGCCAAAGGAGCGGCTACGGAGTCGGTTGTGACCGTAACGGTCTGGAATGGACGGGGTTTTCAGAATGGTCCGGGAGCGGTGCTAGAGCAGAAAGACGTGCCGTTGCGGGTGATTCTGGACGATGTTGCCAACAACCGCCCTACTACCGTCACGTTCGAGCGTAATGTGCCCCTGAGCGGGTTGCCATTTCACATCGGCGTCGTGTTTCCCTACGCCACCGGTGATACCGTCGCTGTAGTAACGACTAAAAACGGCGAATCGACCTTTGCCACGTCATGGCGGCAAAACCGTCAGGGCACCTGGCTACGCTACGCCGACAGTTTGGGCTTAAACGTAGCGCATGACATAACGGCCCGTATCGGTATGAAATCGTCGGTGCAGGTAGCTTCGTCGGCCCTATTTATCAACCCCGGCGAAACCGTGACGCTCAACGCCCGTGGAGCCAGTGTGTTTACCTGGGCCGGTTCGAGCCTCAACACCACACTCGGCCCGCAGGTGATTGCCCAGCCTACACAAACAACTTCGTACACGGTGTCGGGCAGCGGAACGGATCTGTGCAGCACCTCGGCTATTGTTACGGTGAATGTGCGGACGGGTACGGTTACCGCCACAAC
>JAQBNX010000449.1 GCA_028288385.1 Spirosoma sp. | reverse complement strand
TCCTGCCGTTCCTCTTTTTTCTCAGCCCGTTTCTCCTGCCGTTCTTCTTTCTGATCGGCTTTTTCGGCGTCTTTTTTATCCTTGGCGGCATTGGCCAGGTCTTTTAAATCAGCGAGTGTTCCCTTGATCTGGGTGGTCATTTTGCTGTTGCTGAAGGCCGCACTGTTGTCTTTATCAATAATTTTACAACTCATGTTAACAACATAGGACGTATTTCCTTTGTCGAACAGGGCTTTGGGTAACAGACTAAGCAACTGGCCGGGCTTCATGGTCACCGGAAAAACAACCGGCGTAGTAGCCTGCGCTTTGATCAGGATTGGCTCAGGCTGGTCTCCTTCTGCTATCTGCTTGCCGTCGATAAGAATGGAGTAGTGGGTGTCGGTAAAGTTGAACGGGAATTTATTTTTGTTCACAACATTAACCTTAGCGGCTACTTCGGTACGTTTTAAGCCTACGGCGCCGAAGTCGATATCATCAACCTTGATTTTAGGGACATAATACGTAGGCAGGCGTTTCTCGATGGTCGACTTAAAGGTGCGCTCACCCAGGATGGGCACGTCGAGATCGAACGTACTGCGGACCGTGTAGGTGGTGCTGTCAATGTCTTTTTTATCGAGCGTCCCGAGCACCGTCATCAGCTTCTTTAGCTTCACCGTCATTGGCAGCGTCACAAACGTACTGTCGCCTGATTTGATCTCGATGGCTTTTTCGTACTTATCCTCCACCACGGGGGTATTGGCGATCAGCACCGTATAGTTAAGTCCCTTCGCCTTAAATCCAACCGGCAGCGGATTATCGATCAGCATTTTAACGGTCATATCGATCTTGTCGTCGTCAATGTTGGTGATCGTCATGTTGCTCATCTCCAACCGGGGCTTAAGCGTATTGTCATACGGTCCACCCTCAGCCGCAGCATTGCTTTTCAGCCGGCTATACCAAATGTAGGCTCCAATGCCACCCAGCAACAGTAGCGCAAGGGCAATAATCCATCCTTTTTTCATAACGTATCGTGTGTATTGGAAAGCGTAACGATGGGCACTCGGCTACTGTTCGCTAAATAGCCTCAGGAGTTAGGCCTGGCCCACCAGCGCCTTTCGGTACGTACTCGGCGTTTGGCCCGTTACAGCCCGAAACGTTTTGTTAAAGTGCGATAGATTATTAAACCCTACATGCTGGCTTACATCGGCAATTGTCCGGGCCGAGTGGAGAAGTCGGCGGGCCTGATTGACGCGGTACTCATTCACAAAATCGGTAAAGGTCAGGTGGGTCATCCGCTTGAAATAGCGGCAGAAAGCCGGTACGGTCAGGCTTACCAGGTCGGCTACGCTGCGAACGTCCACGGGCTGAGCGTAGTGCTGCTCAACGTATTGGCACACCCGGTTAAATCGCTCCTGCTCGGTTGGATTGAGGTCGAACCGAATGCCCTCGGCATGGAGCAGTTGGGCGTCTTGGGCCGTTGCCAGCGTCTGCAGCACCCGCAACAAGGTCAGCATCCGTTCAAAAGGCGACTGGCCCGGTAGTTGAGCCAGCCACGGCCCAACGTGCTGTTTAGTATGCGGGCCAAACGTGAGACCCAGGTGAGCCCGCTCGAACAGCCGCCGGACCGTTGCCAGCTCGGGCGTTTGCAGGAAAGTCTGTCCTAAGAAATCGTCGCGCATCTGTACCACAATCTCCTCATACTGTCCTTCTTTGCCGTAGCTGAAATTAAGGTGGGGTAGGTTGGGGCCAATGAATACCAGTTCGCCCCCTTCGTAGCGCGCTACATTGGTGCCAACCCGGCGTTGACCATTGCCAGCCGGAATATATACTATTTCATATTCAGGGTGGTAGTGCCAGTAAACCCGGCACGCTTCGGCCTCCGTATGATGAATGACTCGGAACGAACTCCCCGCTTCGGGTTCTATTCTTTCAAATTGTAGCTTCATAAAACAGCGGCTTATCTCAATTAACCAGCTCACATGGGCAGGAAACCGGATAGGCTTTTTAAACGTTTATACAGTAACCGATCGATAACAACGAACACCATGAAACCAACTCATTTATATGTGCTAAGCCTGCTTTTGGTAGCGAGCTGCACCCTGGCTCAGTCGAATGACTACGCACCAGCCAAACTGCCCACTCCCAAGCCAGGTGAGGCTGTAGCCACCTTTGCGGGTGGCTGTTTTTGGGCGCTGGAAGAAGGCATGAACCAGCTCAAAGGCGTTCGCGAAGTAATTTCTGGCTACGCCGGAGGCACCGTCAAAAATCCAACGTACGAACAGGTCGGCACAGACCTAACCGGCCATGCCGAATCGGTTCAGGTATATTATGATCCAACCGTAATTAGCTACGCCCAGTTGCTGGACGCTTTTTTTGCTGGCCATGACCCCACTACACTAAACCGGCAGGGGCCAGATACAGGTCGCGATTACCGCTCGGTAGCTTTCTACCGGTCGCCCGCCGAAAAAGCCGAAATCCTGGCCGCTATCAAACGCACCAACGAATCGAAACACTATCCTAATCCGGTGGTTACGGAGGTAACTCCTATTACGGTATTCTACCCTGCGGAGAACTATCACCAGAACTATTTTGCCCTGCACCCCGACCAGCCCTACATACAGCGTGTGTCGCTGCCAAAGGTCGAAAAATTACGGAAAGCAATGGCTGGCCACTTAAAAAATAATACGTCGTTAACAATGAACTAGGCTGCATTGCCCCTAAATAATCAATACAGCATTAGTAGCGGGTAATAGATTAGAAAAATAGCCGGTGTGAACCGGCTATTTTTGTATCATGAATACAACAATGACGATAGAAGAACCACAACACCGCAATCTGTTCGTGCGGAACCTGCTTACGTTCTTCCTCAACCGGCAAGCACTGGCCATTGGCCTGGTGTTTGCTTCCGATAGCATTTTATTTGGCAGTTGGGTGGCGCATATTCCTTACGTTAAAGCCAAATTACACCTCTCCGACTCTGAACTGGGCTTGTTGTTATTTGCGATGCCCGTTGGTTTGCTGATCATGAATCCGCTAACGGGCAGGATCATTGCCCGGCTCGGCGAAGCTAGAACCTGTTTCTGGTCAGCAGTAGGCATTTGCCTATCCATTTGCATTCCCCTTAATGCGCCGAATCCAGTGATACTGGCCTTGGGGTTGTTTCTACTGGGTTTAAACGCGGCTCTGATTAACGTAGCCATGAATACCTGCGCGACCAATCTGGAGCGGTCGCAGGGCATTACCATCATGTCGTCATGCCACGGGATGTGGAGTCTGGGGGGATTGCTGGGGTCGGGTGTTGCCGGGGCCGTAATTGCCTTGCACGTGTCGCCCCCCATTCACGTGATGGTTATGGCCGGATTGGTCCTGCTGATGACCTTCATCCTGCAGCCCATAATTGCCCAGGTGCCATCAAGCAGCCAGGCTGATCCGGACGGAGAAACGATCGATTCAACGGCTGGCAACGAACGGTCTCAATCGTCATTTGTGCGACCCAACCGCGATCTGCTCCTCATGATATTAATTGGCCTGGCTTTAGCCATGGGCGAAGGAGCTGCCTTCGACTGGAGCGCTGTATACCTGCGCGAAACTCTAGGGGCCAGCAACCAGATTGCCGCACTCGGTTTCGCCAGTTTCTCCCTGACCATGACGGGTTTTCGCTTCCTGGGCGATGCCATTATTCCAAAAATTGGGGCAAAACGCTGGCTGCAGATCGGCGGAGTTTTAGCTGCATTTGGACTATTGTTTGCCATTGCCCTGCCTTACCCATCTACGGCGCTGCTTGGTTTTGCCATGTTGGGCGCAGGCTGTTCGCTGGGAGCTCCCATCCTGTATGCGGCTGCACTGCGTGTGCCAGGCATCCCGCCCGCTGCCGGGCTTGCTACGTTCGCTACGTTCAGCTTTATCGGTTTTCTGGCCGGACCGCCCCTCATCGGTTTCGTAGCCGAAGGCTTTGGACTCTATTATGGACTGGGTTTTGTGGCGCTAATGCTGCTCATCTCGGCCGGGCTATCCCGAATTGTCAAACTGTTTTGATGCCGACTTGCCTCTTTTACGAACCACAAACTAGTGCACCCATTTAATGAAAGCAGTTATTTTTGATATGGACGGGGTAATCGTTGACACGAACCCTCACCACCGCATGGCCTGGCGCGAATACTACCAGCGCTATGGCAAAACCCTGACCGACGAAGATTTTCTAACGTACATCTCGGGAAAACACAACACCGACATTGTGGCTCATTTGTTTGCCGGTCAGACCTTGACGCCTAATGAGGTATTGACGCTCGGTAACGAAAAGGAAGCCTTATTTCGCGAATTATACCAACCTCATGTTGTAGCCGTACCAGGATTAGTCGATTTTCTGAAAGCTTTGAAAACGGCTGGCATTCTCACGGCCGTTGCTACGTCGGCTCCGGTCGAAAACCTGAATTTTGTGATCGACGCGCTCGAACTCCGCCCATACTTCGATGCGCTGCTGAACGAAAGCATGGTTAGTCGTCCTAAACCCGATCCTGAAATTTATCAGCAAGCCATGGCTAAACTAGGTGTTGA
>JAQBNX010000422.1 GCA_028288385.1 Spirosoma sp. | reverse complement strand
GTACGATCATGCCGATTTTCTAATTTAGGAAGACGGCTCTCGTCAATTTCTATTTTATGAACAACCACTTCTCATACAAAGCTTTTTGCTTCGCCGTTTGGTTGGGTAACGGCTCCAGGCGGTAGCTGACCAGCGTATTCTGACTTAGTTTGATGGGCAGCTCGCGGAGTTGGCCCGCCCGGTTGACCAGCAAGTTGACCGTATCGCCCACGCGCCGGCCGCTGATGAACCGCAGGAGATCGTCGCCCACGCGCAGGCCGTTGACCGAAATAATTTCGTCGCTTACGTTCAGGCCATCGGTGTAGGCAGCGGAACCACGCCGGACACCCGTAACGGTTACTTTGCCATTGACGACGGTTGTGGCCGCGCCGAGGTAGCCATCCTGCGCTTTGGCCGCTACGTTGGTCAGCTGCAACCCAACCGGCTCGAAGTAAGCGTTGTAATTAATCGGGTCAGCGGTGTTGAGGGCGGTTGTAAAGAAGTCGTTCAGTGGGCGACCAGCGATCTGTTCTGCCGCCCGCCGGAACTCATCGTCCGTGAAGCCGCGCTTCTGCTTTTTGTAATATTCCTGGTAGAGGTACCGCATGAGGTCATCCATGGTACGTTCGCCATTGCTGCCCGCCAGAATGGCGAGGTTCAGCAACGAACCCAGCACACTGCCCTTGCTGTAATACGAGATGGTGGTATTGCCCGAGTTTTCATTTGGGCGGTAGCCTTTGATCCACGCATCCCAGCTCGACTCGGTTACCGACTGAACGCGGGTGCCGGGCTGATTTTCAACCTGGGTAATGTCGCTGGCCACCCGGCCGAGGTACGCGTCGGGCGTGTGAAAACCAGCCCGGCGCAGGATATACTCGGCATAGAACGACGTGCAGCCTTCCGACAGCCAGAGCATGTGCGTGTAGTTCTCGTTCTCGTAATCAAACGGCCCCAGCGCGATGGGCCGGATGCGCTTTACGTTCCAAAGGTGAAAATACTCGTGTGCCACTAAGGACAGAAAACTCTTGTAGTTGGCCTCGGTGCTGTAAGCGTAGCGGGTAGTTTCAAGCGTGGTTGAGTTGAGGTGCTCCAGGCCGCCCCCACCCTGTGGAATGTGGTGAACAATGAACAGGTAGTCGGTGCAGGGATGTTCGCCCACGACCGTTGCGGCCGTTTCACACACGCGTTTATAGTCGGCGGCCAAACGCTGTTCGTTGTAGTCTGCGTCACCGAACATCGCTACGGTATGCGGCACATTGGCGGCTGTAAACGTAAACGTCCGTTGGTTACCAATTTCAATAGGCGAATCGACCAGGATGTCGTAGTCCGGCGCTTCGTATGTGTTGACCGAGCCCGCTACCGATTTCAGGCCCGTCGCCACATTTTTCCATCCTTTGTAGGGCTGAACCACCACCCTATGCAACCCATTTTTTAGCGCGTCAACGTACATAAACATACTGGCGGGCGTTACGTAGCCGTGGTCAATATCGACAAAACTCGTCCGCACCGTTAGTTCGTTGGCATAGACCCGGTAACGAATGGCGAGGTCATTATCGGCGGCAAACACGCGCCAGGTATTCTTACTGATTTTGTCGCTCAGGACGGGCTTGCCCGCAGCAGTCGCCGTGAACCCTTCTACGTTTTTTGCATATTCACGAATCAGGTAAGAACCAGGGGTCCAAACCGGCATTTTAATGTCGACGTACTTATTCTTCGTAGCGTTGGTAGCGGCAGCACTATTTTTTATCTGCATTTCTACCTCGAAATAATGGGTTTGTGGCTCCGGCATCGAGAGCACATACGTCACGCTGGGTGATGGAGCAGGGGGTGTTTCGTCGTCGGGGTGAGTGGTATTGGCAAAGGAAAGGGGGCAGGCGAAAAGTGTCCAGACAGTAAGTAAATACAGGAGCCGGGCGTTTTTTTTCATACGGAAACAGGAATAACTTCGTTTTTTGTCCAGATTTGACCAGGAATTTGCCAATTAGTTGGCGAAGCTACAACGCATTCCAAGCATTCACAACCGTTGATTTTGTTTATGTCCTATTCTCGATCCCAGTCGGGCAGCACCCTACCAGACGTAGCCGGGCGGGAACCTCAACATCCCGATTCAGGCCAGTTCCTCTCCTGGTTAGCCAGCCGGTCACTCGCCTTCCTGATCGTCGGATTACTCACTACGCTGGCGGCTTCGGCCCAGCGGACGCTGAGTTATTCCGAACCCGATTACCACTACCGCAATGGGCAGGAACTGTTCGAAAAAGCCAACTATGCAGCCGCTCGCTACGAATTCCGTCAGTACCTCGAACCTCGCCGGGGCGACGGCTCCCGGACGCTGCTCAATACATCCGATCAGAACGCCGTGGAGGCAGAATATTACATTGCCCTGACCAGTTTGTATATCGATGAACCCGGGGCTGAACTGCTGGTTGACCGCTTTGTCAAAAACCACAGCCAGCACCCCAAATCAGCGCAGTTATACGGCGACCTCGGTACGTATTACTACACCCGCCAGGAGTTTGCCAAAGCCATTGGCTTCCTGGAAAAGGCCGTGGCGCAGGGTGGCAACAATGCGCGACAAACGGCTTTTACGTATCAGCTGGCCCTCTCCTACTACAATACCCAGGATTTGCAGAAGGCGCTCCCTTTGCTGAACCAGGTCAAAACGAATGTTAACTCGCCTGACGCCCCAGCCGCTTCGTACTATGCGGGCGTTATCAATTTCCGCAACAAGAATTACAACGAAGCCGTGGCTGACTTCCGGCGGGTGGAATCAAACCCGACGTATCAGAATCAGGTGCCCAACTGGATTGCGCAGGCGTTGTACCGGCAACGTCGCTTCGATGAACTGCTTGCCTACACCGAGCCGCTATTACGCAGGAACAATGGTTCGGGTCTGAGCGAAGTAGCCTTGTTTACGGCCGAGGTGTTTTACCAGCAAAATCAGTTCGCTAGGGCAATTCCCTATTACAAGCAGTACCTCAATGGAGCCGGAGCCAAAGCACCGGCTGCGGTGAAATTCCGTTACGGGCAGTCGCTGTT
>JAQBNX010000842.1 GCA_028288385.1 Spirosoma sp. | reverse complement strand
CAGCAGGTCGTTGATGTGGCTCTGCAGGATGGTCTGCAGCAGATGCGGGTCGACGCTGATCTCAGCAGCGATCAGCCCCGAGACGCGGGCTGGCCAGTTCAGCAGCGCGTCGCGCATCGTGCTGCCGATTTCGTCCAACGCGGCATTGGCCTCAGTGACATCGACCAGGCGGCGCTTGGTCTCATCCAGCGAGAGGCGCTGCGCCTCAACCTTCAGCGCGAGCTGCGCCACCTTCAGCCGGGCAAAGGGCGTGCCCTCGGCGCCGGCGCCATTGGCGAGCGGTGAGCGCACCGGATCGGCGGTCTTGGTCAGACGGCGGCGGGTCTTGTCAATGTCCCACTGGCCGTCCGGCTCGCGGGCAATCCGGCCAGCCCGCTCGGCTTTGTGCATCGCGGTGTCGCTCAGCCCGATCCGCCGGGCGGCCTCACGGGTCGAGTGGGTCAGTTCCGGCATAGCGGCGACCTCCCGCCGCGTGTGTTGGCGATGCCGGCCTGCTCAGAGGGAACGAAGGGCGCTGTTGTTGGGGCTGACGACAGGCAACCATCAATTCCGTAAGCACAACGGAAAAACTATTCGCTATATGCCACTGACTTTGTTTGAAATCGGTACATCTCGGCGGCAGTCCTAAAGGTAGCTGACAACTCCGTCCGACCAATAACGGCGGACCCTGCACCGTCGTATAACTAACTCGGCACGATATCCTCTGACGGTCCCCCCGGCCTAGATTTCGATCAAGATGGCCGGATCCTTGATGGTACCAGCCCGGCTGCGCCCGGCAGACTGGCCTTCAACTCGTAGAACGAAATCACGTAGTTCCGCACAGGCCCGCAATGTGTCGAAAAATGCGTCGCTATTTTTACCGAAGACATCCTCGAGCGGGGAAGTTGTGACACCCGCGACGAGTTTTGTTAGGACGTCGCTCAGCATCACCTTAAATTGAGCGACCTCAGTGTTCTTGCCAAGGGGTATGACATACACCTCAATCGGGTCGTCATCCGGACCTTCCTTACCGAGCGCCACCGATGAGAGGTTTGCCCCGCACCATTCCCGCATGGGTTCCTTCACTTCCCGAGGAAGCCGGACGAAGTCTGGCCCCATGTAGAAAGCTGTGTCGGTTCCGCTTTTCTTTATCTCGGCTACCGACGGCACGTAACGCATGAAACTCCCGCTCATGATGCATTCCTCACGGCTTATCCTCATCGATAAATTCGACTCGGCCCTTTCCCTCGGCGTTGAATCGGTCAGCCGTGAGGCGCGCTGCTCGCGATATGCCCTTGCAAACTATCGCGAGCACTACTCCAGACCGTAGGTCAGAGTGGCTTGCGCCAATTAGGTCTCTGACATCCTGGGCAGTTGCTTGGCGCTCCTTGCAGGACCAGTTGATGACGCGTCTAGCCATTTCGGGATTGGCGCGCTTTCCTTAGGATCAGGTTTTGCACTCGTGAGGCCGATTGCTCGTTCCGTGTCTCGACAATGGTTATCAGGTCTTTTCCCTCGTCGGCTCCATGGGGCACATCAGCTCCGCTCCTCACGGGGCGGCCGCGAAAATCTGTATGGGTCACCGACTTCATCCCACGCGTCTCTGCTACGATTTTATCCGTGAAACTTCTCTGACCGTCGTAGCCGTCCTTGCTCCGATTACTCGACACCCACGCCTCCATCTTCGGATGGAAGTAGCGTACCGCTTACAAGCATCGGCCTGCAACTGCGTATTGTTCCGAACGCGGTTTTAGTATCGGGAGCAGGCAAATGGCTGCACTTCGAACGCATGCCATAAAAAGATGAGCGGAACCCAAGTCGATGCATTCTGACAGTGACAAGACCGTGAAAAAAGATGCGCCGTCGCGGGGATTTGAGGCATCTTTTTTCATCGCCACAAGTGCCGTTAGCCATCTCCTATCGACGATGAACCCAAAACGTGATCGCAGTACCGAGACTCGATCCGGCACGCCTTCCGTCAGTCGGCCATCCGATAAATCGTGAAGGAGCCTTTGCCGCCTGTCTTGTTGGGACCGACCATACGCTCCCGCGACTTCACCTCGACCGCGTGGCCCTTCTTCTTCAGCCCGGCGAAGAAGCCCCGGACCGTGTGCTGCGCCCAGCCCGTCGCCTCGGCGATCTGCGCGACCGTCGCGCCCTCGGGCCGGCGCAGCATGGCCAGCACCTGCTCCTGCTTCGTGCCCTCGCGCGGCTTGCGCGGCGCGCTGGCATCCCGCGGCGTGCGGGCGGGCTTGCCGGCCAGCATGGCGCGGATCGCTTCCATCGGCGCGTCCAAGGCGCCGATCATATCGCCGGCGCGGTTGGCCTCGTCATCCCAGGCGCCGAGAATCGCGGCGGCGGCGTCGCGCAGGCTGGTCCGCAGCGTGGCGGCGGGTGCCGCGAGGGCCTGGTCGAGCAGGGCGATCTCCTCCGCCAGGGGCGCGGCCTGGGCGGGTTCAGGCGGCGGGGCGTCCTCACCCTGCGGCGCCGGGGCCTCCGTGCCCCTGGGCGCCGTATCGGCCACCGCGTCGCCCTCGTTCGGGTCGATGCCGATGGCGCGCAGCCCCTCGTCGGTGATGCGCGCCACGACCCAGGTGCCGTCGTCGTCCTGCCGCCAGCCCAGGCCCACATAGTCCTGCGGGGCGTTGATCTCGGTGAGCAGGTTGGTCTTGATCAGGCTGCGGAACACCGCGTTGCGCGCCGCGGCCGGGAGGGCTTTCGGTGCGCGGGCGAGGCCCATCTCGTGCTGCGCCGCGGCGCTGAGGATCACGCGCTGGGTGTCGGAAAGCTTGGTCATCGTGGTGGTCTCCGGTTCCGGGTGCCGACCATCGGCCCCTACTGCCGGGAGCCCCGCCGGCGCTGCCGGTCGGGGCGGAGCGGGAGTGGCCCGCGTCAGGCTTCGTATTCACCGCGGTGGAAATGCTGGTCCGCGATGTCCTTCAGCTTCGCCATGGCGC
>JAQBNX010000418.1 GCA_028288385.1 Spirosoma sp. | reverse complement strand
ACATGCCGTATACTTCGGCTTCAACGGCTGAAAACCAGAACGTATCGGAGAAGGTATAGACCAGGGCACCTATGGCTCCCGTGCCAATAGCCAGCAGCGTATCAGACGTAGAATACTCACTCTCCGGACGGCCAAGTAGTTTCTGCGCCAGCATTGTGATAGTCCAGAACAGAAATGCAATGGTAAGGGCGCTGGACACCACCGAGATCATATTAACCCAATAGGCCACACTGGTCACATCACCCAGGGCAAACATGGAAAAAATGCGGCCCAGCAAGAGGAAGAACGGTGCACCGGGCGGGTGCGGCACCTGGAGCTTAAACGCACACGCAATGAATTCGCCGACGTCCCAGAAACTGGCAGTGCGCTCGACGGTGCTCGCATACGTAATGAGCGCAATAGCGAAAACGAGCCAGCCCGTTATGGTATTCAGGCGTTTAAATGAAGGCATACTAGTGAAAATTTATGAACTGCTTTTGTGTAAGAAGCCTCCAAAATTACGCAAAAAACAGCCCGTCCGGGTTGGGACGGGCTGTTAAAGTTTGTTAAGGCTGGTAATTTGGCCAGTTCGGTTGACGTAATGAAACATCAATTAAGCTGGCTTGGCCAAAATTAATGGCTTAATAGTTACTATCAGAATTCGTGTTGGTAAACCGGCTGTTGCCCGTGCTGCGGGGCCGTTGTGCACGGCCGTCGGGTCGACTCGAAGTGCTGTTACCAGCTTCACGGTTGTAACCACCCGTTTGCTGACTGGTCGGGCGAGCGTCACTGCTCCGGTGCTGTCCACCCTGACTGGGTGAACCTGCCGAGCGACCATTCCGATTACCACCCCCGTTACGGTTTCCACCACTACGGCTTTGGCGTGATGCAGGTGTTGAGGGAGTAATGGTGGAGGCCGAGATATTCAGTACGTAAGGATGGTCGGTAATAACCGGTACGCGCTTACCGATAAGCTTGTGAATATCACGCAGGTACTCCGTTTCTTCCTCGTCGCAGAACGATAGCGCAATGCCATCATGGCCAGCCCGACCGGTCCGTCCAATACGGTGCACGTAGGTCTCAGGAATGTTAGGCAGTTCGTAGTTGATTACGTGCGAAAGCTCATCGACATCGATACCCCGGGCAGCAATGTCGGTAGCCACGAGAACACGGGTTTCTCCACTTTTAAAGTTAGAAAGCGCCCGCTGCCGGGCATTCTGCGACTTATTGCCATGGATGGCTTCGGCCTTGTATCCTCCTTTCAATAAGTCTTTTACTACTTTATCAGCTCCGTGTTTTGTACGGGCAAACACCAGTGCCGACTTCACCGACTTGTCATCGAGGATGAGTGCCAGCAACTTACGCTTGTCTTCCTTGCCTACAAAATACATAGCCTGCTCAATGGTATCGGCAGTTGACGAAACAGGTGTTACTTCAACTTTAGCCGGATTGCTCAGGATGGTATCAGCGAGCTTGGCTACGTCGGGTGGCATAGTCGCCGAGAAAAACAGTGTCTGACGGCGTGGCGGCAACTTGGCAATGACCTTCTTCACGTCGTGGATAAAGCCCATGTCGAGCATCCGGTCAGCTTCGTCAAGCACAAAAAACTGAACATCGCGCAGGCTAATAAATCCCTGGTTCATCAGGTCTAATAAACGGCCCGGTGTGGCAATGAGTACATCGACGCCTGCCTTAAGCGTGTTGACCTGGGCATGTTGCGAAACACCTCCAAAAATAACATGACTACGTAGGTTGAGGTGCCTGCCGTATGCTTTGAAGCTTTCGTCGATCTGAATGGCTAACTCGCGAGTAGGCGTAAGAATCAGTGTTTTAATACGACGGGGTCCGCCTGCATTTTTGCTACGTTCTTCGTTTAACAGTTGGAGAATAGGAATGGCAAAGGCAGCCGTTTTGCCGGTACCAGTCTGGGCACAGCCCAATAAATCCCGGCGGCTCAACAGAATTGGTATGGCTTGTTCCTGAATAGGGGTTGGGGTGGTGTATCCTTCTTCGGCGAGTGCCTTCAGGATAGGGTCAATCAGTGATAAATCGGAAAATTGCATGTATTGGGTAGACGCTGGAAACTGGATGGCGGGTGCTCAAAACGATGTGGCTGAACCACGCGGATCCGGAGTCAAACGTCCGACGTCTTAATGGAATTGATTAGTTAATCATAAATACAACCGCCATTGGGCAAATAAAGTGCCATCTGCTCATAACACCCGCCATTCAATGCGCCGGTTACGTTGCCGGTTTTCGTCGGAGGTGTTGGGTACTGCTGGCCGGACTTTGCCGTAACCAATGGCCTGCATCCTGCCTGGCTCAATGCCTGCGTGGGTTAGATAGGCCACCACCGCCTGCGCCCGTTTCTGCGAAAGAAGCAAGTTTGCTGCCGGGTCGCCACGGTCGTCTGTATGTCCGGCAATCTCAATACGTACCGACGGGTTAGCCTTCATAAAAGCAGATAGTCGGTCGAGTTCGGTTCGTGATTTTTCGGCCAGGTCATAGCGGGTTGACTCAAAGAATAGGTTGTTCAGTGTTTCTTTGGCGGACGAGCCTCCTACGGCTGGTTCCAGCGAGACGTTCATGCCCATACTGTCCCCCTTGTTTTTCTGCGTAAAGTCGAATGAGAGGCTTTTAAACAGGTAGCCCGGTGTGCTGACATAGAGGGCATAATCGCCCCCGCTTGGCAACACGGCCGTGTACTGACCCGTACTGGGGTCGGTCTGAACCCGCGAAACAACCAGATTTGTTTTTAGGTCGATCAACTCAACTGTTGCCGCTAATGGTTTCTTTGTTTGTCCATTTGCTACGATGCCTTTCAGAAAACTCACTGGCTTCACCCGCTCCCGCAGGGATTCGGGCAATTCGAAGACATAGAGTCGCGATTTCTGCGAGATGCCGTCCTTCTGTTCCTCATAAGAGTAATAGGCTCGGGTACCATTGGCAGCCACAAACAGCGATGCCTGATCTTCTGACGTATTAATGGGATAGCCTAAATTGGTTGGGGGCAACCATCCCGGAGTGGACCCGGTCGATGCCAGACTGTCAGCCACAAACAGGTCATAGCCACCGAGTCCCAGGTGCCCGTCCGATGCGAAAAACAAACTCTGTCCATTCGCATGAATAAACGGTGATGCTTCATTAAATGGCGTATTGATTGGCTCGCCTATGTTTACCGGCTCGTGCCAGTTGCCAGTTGCGTCGAGGTCGCTGCGCCAGATGTCCCGTCGTCCTTTGCCGCCCGGCCTGTCTGACACGAAGAATAGCCTGCGCCCATCGGCCGACAGCGAAGGTTGCGACTCATAAAAGCGGGTATTGACGCTGGGGCCGAGGTTTTCGGGTGCCGACCAGGTACTGCCCGATTTGCGGCTTAGGTACAGATCACAACTTCCAAAACCTTTGCGACCCTGGCAGGCTGTGAAGACAATGAGACGACCATCGGCCGACAGGCTGGCCGTGCCTTCGTTGTCGTTTGTATTGATATTAGGCGAGAGCGATACGGGAGGGGACCAGCTTTCGCCATTGTACGTAGCGACCATCAGGTCCTCGTCGCCCTCGGGTTTCAGGGCCGTGAACACCAGCGTCTGTTCGTCGGCGGTCAGGACGGGAAAATACTGTGAGGGGGTCGTTTGCAGGACCGATGAAAGCGGTTTCGGTTCAACCGGCTGCGGGTGCTGCATGGCTTCCTGACCAAACCGGGCTGACTCGATCTGGCGGCTGATTCGTTTAGCCTGCGCCGACTGAGCCGGAAAAAACGTCTTGAATTTTTCGAGGTAGGGGATGGCATCGCCGTAGCGGCCTAATCGCAGCAACGTAGTGCTCAGCGATTGGTAAGCAGCCCCTGAGGCCGGACTGTCGGGCTGGAGCCTGATCACGTAGCGGTAGGATTCCATGGCTGGATCGAAGCGTTTCGTGAACTCATACAATTGCCCGAGTTTCAGATGCGCATCGATAAAATTTGGATCCTGTTTAACAGCCTGCTCCATTAACGGAATAGCCTCGCCCGCTTTGCGCTCGGCAAACAGTCTAACAGCCTGTGTGTACAGCTCTTTGGCCTTTGCATCCTGGGCAAAACTGTGAACCGTAATCAGCCAGCAACCAACAGTCAGCAGCGTAGACAACCAGCGTTTAATATTTGCTAAAGGGTGAATAATGACTGACGACTGATTTATGGAATGTCCATGTACTTGTGCGTCTGTAACGAAATCTGCCATTGCGGATGGTCTTTAACATACTCAACGATGCGAGGCAGCATTTCATTGGAACGACTCCACTCTGTTTGCAAAAAGAGTTGACAATCAGGCCGAAGATGGGAGACAAAGGATTCGGCAAAGGCAAAGTCGGAGGAGTTATAGATGATGACTTTCAGCTCGTCGGCCCGGTCGAAAATAGCGGGATTCGGTTTCTTGAATTTCTTCGGCGAAAAGCAAATCCAGTCCCATGACCCGGTAACTGTCTGGCATACGCCCGATGTCTCGATATTAGTCCGAAAGCCAGCCAGTTGCAACGCACCGGTAAGGCCACTGAGGTCATGCATTAAGGGCTCCCCACCCGTAATAACGGCCATCCGGCCTGGGTGCTGCAAGGCGCTCCCAACGATGTCATTGATTGCCTGTCTGGGATGCGCGTCAGCGTCCCACGACTCTTTTACATCGCACCAGTGGCAGCCTACGTCGCAGCCTCCGAGCCGAATAAAATAAGCAGCCCGGCCTGTGTGTGCTCCTTCGCCCTGGATGGTATAAAAAGATTCCATCACGGGCAGTAGGGTCGTTATTGTTCCTGGCTGTGTTTGTTCTAAAAGCATACACAAAGATACGAATTGACAGTTTAGTCAACTGCTTTGCCGGTTGATAAATCGTAGTGTGTAGTAGGCTTATTTCTTGTATAATTAGCTGTGTGTTAAAAGCTTACTCTGCTATCTGTCATGCACGCTATTTATCTAAACCTTATTTATCTGTGTGCGGCTCAGTTGGTTGGAACCTCTCTGTGGAAGTGCGAGTGGTCGATAACTGGCTTCGGGCCGGCAGCAATTATATCGTTGCGCCACCCAATCCACCTGCACCCGTTGCTAGTCTAATCGTCTGAGCACAACGTAATGGTAAGAAAAACAGGCGCTTGACTTTGGATGGAGTAAACCCGCTCTGTATGATTCCGCCATCGCAACCGTCGCTACGTTACTCCTGGTCCGTTGTTTTCGTGCTAATGTTGGCCTATATCTCGTCGTTCATCGACCGGCAGATTCTGAGTTTGCTGGTGGGGCCAATAAAGCGCGATATGCACCTCACCGACACCCAGGTGAGTTTGCTGATGGGTTTCAGTTTTGCCTTGTTCTACACGCTGCTGGGCATACCCATTGGGCGCTGGGCAGACCGCGCGAATCGGCGAAACATCATTGTTTGGGGTATTGCCGCCTGGAGCTTGATGACAGCACTTGGTGGGGTGGTGAAAACATACACACAGTTTTTTCTGGTTCGTGTAGGTGTTGGCGTGGGGGAGGCCGCCCTTTCACCCGCTGCTTATTGCTTGCTGTGTGACTACTTTCCGAAAGAGAAACTAGCGACGGCCATTAGTGTGTATTCGGCGGGTATCTACCTCGGTTCGGGAATTGCCGTGCTGATTGGTGCCATACTGGTGGGTATGGGCAGCGGCCCCGCTACGGTC
>JAQBNX010000407.1 GCA_028288385.1 Spirosoma sp. | reverse complement strand
CCATGCCGTGCCATTAACAAGTCCGTCTATGCCAAAGCGATCGAAACCGTTGGCCAGGTGAGCTAGCACTACCGTAGAAACGCCTATGCCGTTGACTGTGCCGTCTACAATTCGCTGATCACTCCGTTGAAGGAGGGTGGCTAATTTAAGCGTTGGCTTAATAAACAGGTGGTTATAAATAAGATCAAGGAAACCATAGTCCACAGACAGCCTAACGTAGCTGCGGCTCTGGTTTGGCTCCTGCATGCGAAAGCCAACCCACCCGCCCAGCAGGGTTACGCCAATTGAAACCGGGGCCATCCAGCCAGGGGCCATGTCATCGGATGATTCAGCAGTAGTCGTATGGATAAGTCGGAAGAACCAGCCCTGGTGGGGATCAACCGGATTAAAGGAAAACCAGATAAACAAGGACAAAAGGGCCAGTATCACAACCGGCCCGCGCATGAGCCAGTTTGGTTCGTGAGCCTGCCCCAACGTATCGCTCCGGTGTTCTCCAAAAAAAATCAATCGCCACTGCCGGGCCATATACAGCGCCGTTAGCCCCGACGAAGCCAGTAGCAATAGGGGTACAACATGAGTCATTCGACTGGATTGCATGGCTGACCACGTAAATGCACCTCCTAAAATAGCTTCTTTTGACAGGAAGCCAGAGAAAAATGGCAGCCCAACCAGGGCTGCCGCACAGATGCTGTAGGCCAAGAACGTATTGGGTAAAGCTCGACGCAAACCGCCCATCTGTCGCATATCCTGCGTGTGAACAGCGTGAATAATGGCACCCGCACTCAGAAACAGCCCAGCCTTGAAAAACGCGTGGGTGAGCAGGTGAAACATGGCCCCGCCTACGTTGTCGGTGCCCATTCCGGCCACCATCAGCCCCAGTTGCGAAACCGTTGAAAAGGCTAACACTTTTTTGATGTCGGTCTGGAAAACGGCTGAGTAACCGCCCCAAAGCACAGTAATGGTGCCGACCAGCGTAATAACAGCCAGGGCATCGGGCGAAAGCAACGGGTGGATGCGGGCCAGAAGAAAAATGCCAGCCGCTACCATCGTAGCGGCATGAAGCAGCGCCGAGACAGGTGTAGGCCCTTCCATGGCATCGGGTAGCCAGGTCAGTAACGGAAACTGTGCTGACTTGCCCACACATCCCATGAATAGACAAAGTCCAATAGCCGTTGGGGCGTTTCCCGCAAAAGTCGTGTCGGTCAGGGTTGCCAGCTCCAGTGTATTGAATTGATTATACGTCAAAAAAATACCGATCAGAAAGCCCATATCTCCCACTCGGTTCATTAGAAAGGCTTTTTGAGCGGCCCGACTCGCAGCAGGCCGTTCGGCATAGAAACCGATGAGCAGGTACGACGCCAAACCAACCAACTCCCAGAATGCATAAAGTACTAGCAGGTTACCGGCCAGCACAATGCCCAGCATAGCCCCAATAAATAGCTGTAAATAGGAGAAATAGCGGGAGCGTTGACGAGAATCGCCCGTTTGTGGATGGGATTCAGTCTCATCGTGGAGATAAGCAATCGAGTAAATTTGAACCAGCAACGCCACGAAATGGACCAGCACCAGCATTAGAACCGTAAGCCAGTCCAGCCGGAAGCTAACTCCGAATAATGCGTCTGAGAACGTAGCCCATTCGGTCCGGAACGTTACTGGATTGGCGGGGAGGTTCATGGCCAGACCAACCGACAGCAGCAGCCCTATGCCTGTTAGCCCTACCGCCAGTCCACCCGCTATGTGCCGATTCGTCTGCGTTAACGCTAAGAAACCAACGAAGGGTAGTAAGATGACACTGGTTAGGAAAAACAGAGTAGGCATTGAGGGATCGGCCATTACAGCCGCAAATATCCAGAATGTGCAATGGGGAAGCAAACCCCTTCTACGCCGTTTTAAGCCAGCCCGTCACACTCAGTCGTTCGCGGGTGGCTGGAAAAACCTCGTGTTCCAATTGACCGCTATCGAAACAAATCAGGCGGCCACCCACCGGCGTCACCGTCATCTGCCCTTCCAAACCGTCAGCTTCGGGCAGATACAGGACTAATTGTCCGCCATCGTTCTCCTGCCAGTTATCGTTGAGGTAACATACGACCGAGAGTTTCCGGCGCGAATCGCTCCGGAACCGGTCCAGGTGTCGTTTATAAAATGTACCGGTCGGGTATAGGGCGTAATGAAACTCAAAATCCCGTAAACCAAGGTAGCATGTCTGGTTGAGGTACTGGACAAACTGGCCGATACGTTCTAAAAAAGCGGCTTCGTCGGCAGTAGCTGTAGCTTCATCAAGCCAGAGAATTTCGTCGCCCCGGATGGCCGTTGTAACGGTCACCTGGCCATTGCCAACCCCTGCCAACCGGAACTGACCGGCTTCGCGCCGATTGTGCAAACACGTACGGAGGGCGGTTACTTCGGAAGGCGACAGGAAATCATCCATAATGCCATATCCGTCAGACAATATTCCGTCGATAAAAGGTTCGTAAAGGAGATTCATTTGGCAATGTTTCACAAAAATTACTCTTTCAATTCCGTCAATTCATCCAGTTGAGCCGTCTTGAAATGGCGGTAAACCTGCAGGACAATCGCGAGCGCTACGGCCGATTCCGCAGCTGCTACAACCATAACAAAGAGAGCCAGCATTTGTCCCTGCACCCGGTTTGGATCATACTGACTGAAGGCGACCAGGTTGATATTAACAGCGTTGAGCATTAGTTCGATACCCATTAGCACAACAATGGCGTGCCGCTTAAACAGCACGACCGCCAGCCCAATGCTGAACAGGGCTGCACCAACAAGCAGGAACAGAAGGCTGTCAACGGGCTGCATGGGAACGGGGTTTTGCGGGTGATGCGGCTAAGTAGGT
>JAQBNX010000731.1 GCA_028288385.1 Spirosoma sp. | reverse complement strand
AGCAATTCACCATTCGGCAGGACCGGGCCGCCATGAAAGTCTGTACCGACGCCTGCATCCTGGGCGCGTATGCGGACGTAGCAAATGGCTCTCCGGCCCGCATTCTCGATATTGGTACAGGTACGGGACTATTGGCGCTCATGGCTGCGCAACGGAATCCACTGGCAACTGTCGACGCTATTGAAGTAGACGAGGCTGCTTTTGAGCAGGCAATGGAAAACGTAGCTGCCAGTAACCTGAGCGAACGGCCTGCTATCGACCGGGTGCGGGTCATACCGGGTCGTGTGCAGGATTTCGAGCCAGCCTCATCCTATGACCGAATTCTCACCAATCCACCGTTTTACACCAATCACCTTCGTTCACCCACGGCGGCTGTGAACCGAGCGCTGCATACCGATGAACTGCCATTCCCTGAACTTGTCGACTCAGTAATTCGACTGTTGCAACAGGATGGACAATGGTGGGTATTGCTTCCTCCCTACGAAACGGAATCTCTGGTCGCTCTGACCACGACCGTAGGGCTGATGCCCTTTCAGCAGCTCCACGTGCGGCATAACGACCGAAAACCGGTGTTCCGAATCATCACAGGATTTGCGCACGCCCTGCAATCGCTGGTCACCGATACCCTAACCATCCACGACTCGACCGACAATACGTATACTCCGGCGTTCCGGTCGTTGCTGCGCGATTTTTACCTAATGTTCTAAATCTTTACGACGTTTGTGAATGAATTGACAGAACCCGTTTTACGTTTATAGTGTATGTTATCCATCGTACAGCATTAAATGACTGACTCGCTTCAACTAACCATCCTGATTCCACTCTACAACGAAGACGAGTCGCTGCCCGAACTGCACGACTGGATTGTTCGGGTTATGACGGAGCAGCGTTACACGTACGAAATCCTGTTTGTCGATGACGGCAGCACGGATGATTCGTGGGCGGTCATAGAGCAGTTAGCAAACGTGAATCCAAATGTGCGGGGCCTTCGGTTCAACCGCAACTACGGTAAAACGGCGGGTCTTCAAACAGGTTTTCAAGCGGCACGGGGTCAGGTCGTCATCACCATGGACGCTGACTTGCAGGACAGCCCCGATGAGATTCCAGAACTTTACCGGATGATTGTCGATGACAAGTATGACCTTGTTTCTGGCTGGAAACAAAAACGCTACGACCCCATCACCAAAACCCTGCCTACAAAGCTGTTCAATGCGGTGTCGCGCTGGATTTCGGGCGTACCGCTGCACGATTTTAACTGTGGTCTGAAAGCCTACCGGCAGCGGGTGGTGAAAACGATTGCCCCCGCCCTATACGGCGACATGCACAGAAATCTTCCCATTGTGGCCAACTGGAACGGGTTCAGCCGCATTGGTGAGAAGGTGGTTCAACACCGCGCCCGTAAATACGGTACCACCAAATTTGGATTGGAGCGGTTTGTCAATGGCTTTCTGGACGTACTGGTTATTGGCTTTGTCAATCGGTTCAGCAAGCGCCCTATGCATTTTTTTGGTACCTTCGGAACGCTCTCGTTCTTCGTTGGTACCATCCTGGCCGTGTGGCTCATTGTCGAAAAGCTCATTCACATCGCACAGGGCGTCAAGTTTCGTAATGCCACAGACAACCCGTTGTTTTACTTCGGTCTGGTTGCCATCATCCTGGGCGTTCAGTTGTTTCTGGCGGGCTTTCTGGGTGAAATGCTCGTGCGGCAGAGCCTGAACAAAACCACCGATTCGCTCATTGCCGAGCGGGTTGGGTTTGCCGAACAAAAGGTGTCGACAGTGTAAATGCTTCCTAATTTTGAATCAATTAATCACTTAATAACAAGTTAATGAAGAGTAATTTTAAAGCGCATCCGTGGCACGGAATTTCAATTGGTGATCTGGCACCCAAACAGGTTACGGTGTTTATAGAAATTGTGCCAACTGACACGGTTAAGTACGAAATTGATAAAACGTCGGGCTATCTTAAAATTGACCGTCCCCATCAGTACTCCAATGTGTTGCCTGCGCTATACGGCTTCATCCCCCAAACGTACTGCGGTGAGCAGATTGCCAGGCTTGCAACTGAAAGATCGGGTAAAGTAATAACAATGGGTGATGGCGACCCGCTCGACATTTGCGTATTGACCGAGCGCGAGATTACTCATGGCGACATCATTCTTCAGGCGATTCCAATTGGCGGGTTTAGGCTCATCGACAAGGGTGAGGCCGACGACAAGATCATTGCCATTCTGAAAGGCGACGCCATGTATGAGCAATATACCGAATTGGGTCAATTGCCTGAATCTGTAGTTAAGCGGCTTCGTCATTACTTCCTGACCTATAAAAACCTGCCCGATGAGCCACCTGTCATGGAACTGGCCAACATTTATGGGCAGGCCGAAGCCTGGGATGTTATCCGAACCTCCATTGCCGATTATAAACTAATGTAATCAACCGGCACGAAGCAGATGCCCGGCCGTGGCATTAGCCATTCGTCCGCACTTTTCATACACTTAACACTTTTACAGCCCGGGGAGTCGTTTCCGGGCTATATTT